>JALYQE010000168.1 GCA_030855965.1 Verrucomicrobiota bacterium
CCGCCCGCGCCGCCCGCCTGGCGAACGCGGCGGCGAGAGAATTCTCCGGCGCGAAAGCTTCCGTCGAAGAGCTGCTCGATTCGCGCCGGCACAATCTCTCCCGGGAACAATTCCGCGCCTGGCGCAAAGCCGTCCGCCTGGGGATCATGCCCGCGGCGGCCGATCCGCCCATCGCGCCTTTTCTCGAATTCTGGCAGGCCGCGGCCGCCCTGGCCGAGGCGGAGAGCTCGTTAGGCGAGGCGCTCGCCCGCGAAATGGAGACGGCGCGCCAGGCCCTGATGGAAGCGGCCCGCCGCTACCTCCCGCGCTATCTCGTTTTCGCCGCTTCCGGCGTGCGCGACCTCCTCGTCGAGGGCGCGACCGGTCCGCTCCCGCCCCGCAATAAAAGTCGGCGTGCGCGCGAGCGCCATCTCCTCCTCTACCTCCAGCGAGTCTGCGGGAAGAACGATACCCTGAGCGAATTTGGGCCGCACGGCTGGGGAACGGCTGTGGCCGGCGCGAAGTCGATTCAGCTTCTCCCGCGCGACGGCATCGCGCGCCGCGAAGTTTTTCTCGAGCGCTGGACCGCGCACGGCGCCGCGGCCGCCATCAACGCCGATCCCCTGACGAGAGATGAAATCGCGCCCCGGCTGCATCCGGCCGGCCGGATCGAGGGCGATGGTTTTTTAAAGACGGAGACGGGGGAGAAGCTCCCGCTCACTCTGGAGGAGCGCGCCCTGCTTGCCCGCTGCGACGGGACGATGCCGGCCCACTCGTTAGGCGGAAAAGCGGAAACGCTGGCCGGGTTTGCCGGCCGGAATCTTATCCGGTGGGAAATGGAGGTTCCGGCGATCGATCCGCATGCCTTCGAAGTCATCCTCAGAGAGGTCGCCCGCTGGCGTGAGGGGCCGGTGCGTGAGCGCTGGCTGACTGCGCTCCAGCCGTTCGTCGACGCGGCCGCCGAATTTGCCGCGACCTCCGAGCCCATGACCCGCTTCGAGCTCATCGAGAAAACCGCTAAAGGACTCGAAACGCTCGGCGCGCACAAAACCGCGAGCCGTTTCCTCTACGCCGCGACCAACTCGATCGGGGAGGAGTGTTTTCGCGAGACCGGTTTTGCGATCGGGGAAGATCTGTTGAACGAAGTCATGGACCAGGCCGCGCCCTGGATCGATCTCTGGCGCGACAATTATGCCTACGTCGCGAGCCGGGTGGCAGCCGGTTTGCGCGGCTTGCTGGAGCAGGCCCCGTTGCTCGATGGCGCGATCGCGCTGCCAGCTTTCCTGCGGCATTGCGCGGAGATGCAGATGCCGATCACCGGGCCGGGCATGATCGCTTTTGCGCACCTCGCCTTCCGCGAGGTGAAGGCGGCCTTCGCCGAACGGCTGCAGGCCCACGCCGGCAAGGCGGAATACGAGCTAACCGCGGGGGATTGTGATTTCGTTAGGCGCGAGTTCGACTACGATCGGTTTGATGAATACACCTATCCCTCGGCCGACTTGCAGCTCGGCGCCGCCTCGCTCGCGGCGGTCGAAGGCGGTGAATACCAATGGGTCCTGGCCGAGCTCCATCCCTCGGTCGCGCTTTTGCACCACGGCTATTACTGGTCCTGCCCGGACCAGGCGGCGCTGAGCGACGCTCTTCGCCGCTCCGTCTGCGGCCAGCCGAATTTTCACTTCGGGTATTTTGCGGTCGACTTCACCGCCACCACTGCGGTGCGCTTTTTCGACGCCTTGCCCGACCTGACCTACTTCGTCGCGCCGCAACGCGGTCACCCCGAATGGAAGAGCGTGCCGCCGGCGGAGTGCGAAGTGTTTATCCAGCCGGAGAATGGCGACGTTGCTCTGCGCCGGCGCGGCTCGCACGAATATCTCGGCTCCTTTGCCCGCGCTTGGACGATTCCGCTCGGGTTTCATCCCTTCGGCTTTTCGTTAGGCCGGGACACCCCGCGCTTGCTTTGCGGGAAGGTGGTGGTGCAGCGCCGCTCTTGGACGATTACGTCGGAGGAACTGGGCGCAGGCGATTTCACCGGGATCTCGCGCGACTTGGTGCGGGCGGCCGAGCGCCTACGGGCGGCGCGCGGTTTGCCGCGGCATGTTTACATCCGCCCGACCGAGCAGGCCCTCCGCCGCAGCGGGGTGGAAGGCCGCGACAAGGATACGAAGCCTGTCTTTCTCGATCTGGAGAGCTATTTGTTCCTGGAGATTTTGCATCGCTGGCTGAGCAAGGCCGGCGAGCTTGAAGTCACCGAAATGCTACCCGCACCCGATCAACTTCTCTGGCAGGAAGCAGATGGCCGCCGCACTTTTGAGCTGCGCACCCAGGTCATTCCGCGATGAAAGTCATCGCGATCGCAAACCAGAAAGGCGGGGTTGGGAAAACGACGACCGCGGTCAATCTCGCGGCCGCGTTGGCGGAAAAAAAACAGCGCATTCTCCTGGTCGACCTTGATCCGCAGGGCAACGCCACCAGTTCCTTCGGCCTCCAGGGCCTGGAGGGGCAAAGCCTTTACGGAGCATTGTTAGGCGACGATCCGGTCACGGAAAAAGTTTTGCCGACGCGGCTCGAGCAGCTTTTCATCATCCCGGCCGATCTCGATCTGGCCGGGGTGGAAATCGAGATCGCGCGGATGGACGATCATCTCACCCGGCTGGCGCAGGCCCTGAAAATCCTGCGCGAGGACGAGACCTTTGATTTTGTGCTGCTCGATTGTCCGCCGTCGTTAGGCATACTCATGAGTAACGCGCTCGCCGCCGCGGACGAGCTTTTGACCCCGATCCAATGTGAATATTTTGCCCTCGAAGGCCTGGTCAAGATCGTGAGGCTGATCGCGCAGGTGCGCGATTCCGGGGCGAACGACACGCTGGAACTGGGCGGCATCCTGATGACGATGTTCGATGGCCGAACCAACCTGAGCGCGCAAGTCGTGGCAGAGGTCCGGGAACATTTTGGACCGCGGGTTTACGAGACGGTCATCCCGCGCACGGTACGCTTAAGCGAAGCCCCGAGCTTCGGGAAGTGCATCCTGGAACACGATGGGAACGGCAACGGTGCGAAAGCCTATCGCGCGCTGGCGGAGGAATTTCTCCGCCGTCACGCAACGTCCTTGGTGCAGGAAAACACCTGAGCCGGGAAGCCGCGGAAGAGGGTCGTCGTCTCCAGGGTCATCCCGTTCTTTTCCGTCACCCGGCGGGAGGCGTGATTGTCGGGATGGATCAGCGAAATGACTCGATCCAGTTTCAGAACATTGAAGGCATAGGCGCGCACTGCCTGAGCCGCTTCCGTTGCCAGACCGCGATTCCAGTAGTCGGGATGAAGCCTGTGTCCGATCTCGACCTCGTTCACTTCATCGACCACCTGCCGGAAGAATCCGCAATAGCCGATGAGACGATTTTCGTCGCGAGCAATCACCGCATACTGGCTCGGCAAGCCTGCCTGAGCGGGCGCGATCACGCGATCGAACAGAAAACTGGCAGTTTGTTCCCGCGTGAAAACGCCGCTCGAGAAGCGCATGAAATCCGCATCTGCCATCAGTTCGGAGAGCGCATCGAGATCGCCGGCCTCGAAATGCCGCAGGACTAGCCGTTTGGTCTGGATTACAGCATCCATCTGAGGAACCGAGACGGAGTTAGCAGAAACAATTCTTTTGCGCGAATAACGTTTTATCACCCGTGCACGACTAGCCTGCCGCCATGGAAATTGCCCGCAAACTCGCCATCCTCGCCGACGCCGCGAACTACGACGCCTCCTGCGCGAGCAGCGGGACGACGAAGCGGAAATTCGCGCGACTCCCAGGGCATCGGATCCACCGCCGGGAGTGGCATTTGCCATAGCTACACGCCCGACGGTCGCTGCGTTTCCCTGCTCAAGATCCTGCTCACGAATTTCTGCATCTACGATTGCCTTTATTGCATCAACCGCGCTTCGAGCAAGGTGCAGCGCGCTCGCTTCACCGCGGAGGAAGTGGTCCGGCTGACCCTCGATTTTTATGGCGTAATTACATCGAGGGTCTCTTCCTCAGCTCGGGAATTATTCGCAATCCCGATTACACGATGGAGCAGGTGATCCAACTCGCGCGCACCCTGCGGGTCGAGCACGAGTTTCGCGGTTACTTCATCTCAAGACGATCCCGGAAGCCTCGCCTTTAATCGAAGAGGCGGGGCGCTGGGCCGACCGGATCACATCAATATCGAACTGCCGACGCCGGCGGCGTTGCGGTCGCTCGCGCCGGAAAAAAATTTCGAGAACACCAAGCGCGCGATGACCGGGATCAAGAACCGGATCACGGAAGCAAAAGCGGAACGCGCGCAGCATCGCAAGGCGCCGCCGTTGCCCCGGCCGGCCAGCTTCTCGATCGCGCGCTGGAAGACGCGGGGATCGATCGCAACGCGGTTTACGTGACGAACACGGTCAAGCACTTCAAATGGGAGCCGCGCGGGAAACGCCGCATTCATCAAAAGCCAAATTCGCGTGATATCGCCGCCTGCCGGCCCTGGATGGAAGCGGAATTGCGTGTCGTTAGGCCAAAAGTTCTCGTCTGCCTCGGCTCGACCGCGGCCCAGGCGCTCTTCGGCTCTTCCTTTCGCGTCACGAGGGAACGCGGAAAAGTCCTCGAATCGGAGTTTGCGCCCCGGGTCGTGACCACGGTCCATCCCTCCTCGCTCCCGCGCCAGCTCGACGAAAAATCGCGCCGGCGCGAGTATGCGCTCTTCGTCGACGACCTCCGCGCAGCGCTCCGCGCGTTGTAGACGATTCGCTCTGCGAAGCGCGGGCGTCGGCTTTCGTTCGCAGCTTTCACCCGCGCGCCATCCGCACTTCCGCGCCGCCCAGAGGGCGGCGTCTACATCGGCGTCGCGCGAGGCAAATCCGCGGCGCTTTTCCATCTTGCCGCGGCGGCCCGGCGTGTTTTAGCCTGCCGGGCAATGTCCGGCCCCGAACGTTATGCCCAGCTGCGCGCGACGGCGAAGATTCGCGAGCGCCCGCTTTTCACCCAGCCGCGGAGTTTCAACGAGCTGGAGTTGCAGGCGCGCTGGTTTGCGGGCGACTTCGGGAAAAATTTCACCGGCACGGCGGGGGAGACGATCGAGGTCGTGCAATTCGGAACCTGGAACCGCGAGGCCGGTCCCGATTTTTCTGATGCCGCGATCCGGCTCGGCGGTGGAGAAGTTCTGCGCGGCAGCATCGAGTTTGATCTCACCGATCAGAGCTGGGAAGGGCACGGGCACGCGACCAACCCGGCTTTTGACGACACCGTCCTGCACGTTTTTGTCGAGTCGGGCGGGCGCGATTTTTTCACCCGCACGACCAGCCATCGGCTGGTGCCGCAGGTGCGGGTCGACCCGGCGACTCTGCCGGCGGCGTTTTCGCTTAATCTCCCGCTGGCGCGCCCGGGGCGTTGTCACGCGCCGTTGCGCGGTCAGCCGGAGGAAAAAATCTGCGGCATCCTGGAGGTCGCCGCGCAATTCCGTCTCCAGCGCAAAGCGCAGCGCCTGCAACGGCTGAGCGAGCTGCACGGGAACGATGAAGCGCTTTACCAGGAGCTGGCCGCGGCTCTCGGTTACAAGCAAAACAAGCTGCCTTTCACCCTTCTCGCGCAGCGGATGCCGGGGAAAACTTTGCGCGAGCGGCCTGACGAAATGGAAGCGGTTCTTTTTGGCCTGGCCGGTTTCCTGGCCGCGCCTGACCTGGCGAAATTTGCGCGCGGGACCCGGCAATATCTGCGCGTGCTCTGGGACCAGTGGTGGCCGCGGCGGGCCGGGCTCGAGCGGCTCATGCTGCCGCCGCGCACCTGGCGCCTGAGCGGGACGCGTCCGCTCAATCACCCGCAGCGCCGCCTCGCCGCGCTCGCCGGGATCGCGGCCGGCTGGCCGAAGCTGCTCCAGTCGTTAGGCAAAGAGGAGCTGGCCCCGGCGCGGGATTTTTTTCTCGCGCTCTCACATCCTTTCTGGAATTTCCATTACACCCTCACCTCCGAGCCCGCCGCGACGGAGATGGCGCTGGTCGGCGAGACGCGAATCACCGAGATCCTGGCCAACGTCATCCTGCCCTGGCGCCAGTTGCAGGAGCGCGGGGCGTGGCCGGATTTTGCCCGGCTTCCCGCCCGCCTGACGAACCGGCGGCTCGAGACCGGAGCGGCCCGGCTCTTTGGCGACGACCCGCGCCGGCCGCAATTTCTGCGGACGGTGGCGCAGCAGCAGGGATTGCTCCAGATCTACGAAGACTTTTGCTTGCAAGACGAGTCCGACTGCGCGCAATGTCCCTTCCCCGAGCAGATGCAAAAATGGACGACCTAACGAAAAAGCTGGGTGCGCGCGGCGCTTTCACCCTGATCGAGTTGCTGGTCGTGATCACGATCATCGCGATCCTGATGGCGCTTCTTTTCCCCGCCTTCCAAGGCGTGCAGAACCAGGCCAAACGGACCCAGGCGAAGAATGACGCGACGCAGGTGGTGACGGCGGTGAATGCCTATTTCACCGAGTACGGCAAGATGCCGGTGGATGATACCAAGCAGGGATTCGACACCCTTGCGGGCGATCCTGGCGGCACTTACGACAATGCCTTTATTCTCAATATTCTCCGGGCGATTGACGATACGAATTGGAATGCGGGCAACAAATACAACCCGAAGCAGATTGTTTTCTTTAGCGGGTCGGATGCGAAAAGCGCGACGAATCCGCGCTCAGGATTTGCAACCCAGGATGCGACGGTGAACGGGGTCGCAATCAAAAAGGGTGCCTTGGTAGACCCGTGGGGCGGAGAGTATTTGGTCAGCATTGACAGCGACTATGATAACTGGACTCAGCAGTTCTTTTCTTACACGGACCTGACTTACACGAGCAAGACCGGAGGCTCTGGAACGTTTCCAGCTGTGCAAGCGACGGCCACAGCGTCAAGTTGGGGAAAGGACAACAAGTTCGGGACTAACGGCGATTCGAAATACAAAGAATCCGACGACGTCATCTCCTGGCAGTAGCGGCGTCTTTGCTTTTGACTATTGGCTCCTCCCCGGGCACCATTCCTCTCTCTCCCACGCGGGTGTAGTTCAATGGTAGAACGGCAGGTTCCCAATCTGCATACGAGGGTTCGATTCCCTTCACCCGCTCGCTCCTCCAGCGGAGCCGGCTATTCCTTCGCGCGCGCCTTTTTCTTTTTTGTGGACTCTTTTTCCCCGCTTTGGGATCGCACGGACTCGCCCATGACCCAGGTCCCTTCGATAAACATGCATTTCTGGAAGGGCGGCTGGCCAAACTCGTTCCGGTGCAGTTGACCGACGAGCATGTCGACCGCGGCGATGCCGATCTGTTCGTTGTTCTGTCGCATCCCGGCCCAGCCTTTTAACTCCGCGTGCAGATCGAGGTGGACCAGTCCGATGTCATCGGGCGCCTTGATTTTCATTTCATCGAGCCAATCGCGGATCGTGCGATGGAGGGTGAGGATGACATCGGGCTGGTGTTCCTTGAGCCAGCGGCGGAAGGATTTCTTGTCGTCCCGATCGAACTCGTAGGCGGGAAGTTTGTGCGCGCACTGCAGCCGGTTGCGGGCCGCGAGGAAGCCGCCGAGGAAACGGTGCTCGACGATGTCCTCGATCTGGGCGCTGACGCATAAGCCGACCCGCTCATAACCGAGCCGGATCACTTCCTCCACGGCCTGCCCGACGGTGGAAAACTGATCGTTCATGACGGCCGAGAGAGCGGGTCGCACGGGACGGGCGCCGAGAACGATGGTGGCGGAGCGGTTCCAGATGATATCGAACTCGGGGGGAATCGCGCCGCGGACGAAAGGGCCAAGTTTGAACAAGCCCTTGATTCCGCGCGCGTCGAGAATCTTGATCAGGCGCTCCGGGGAAATGCCGGATTGCAGGAGGACGAATTTATCAAAGCCGTAGCCAAGCTGAAATGCGCGCATCTCACAGGCCGCGATCCATTCCTTGAAGGTCGGGACTTCCAAGTGTCCCGGATCCTTGGTCGTGAATACGGCGCCGAGAGTGCTTTGGTAGCTGGTACGCCGGCTGGCCCGGACCTGGGCGATGAGATGGGAGACGATCGCGTTTGGCCGGTAACCGGCTTCTTTGGCGATCTGCTGGATGCGCTCCCGCACCTGCGGGCGAATGCGGGGATGGTTGCGCAAGGCGAGCGAGACGGTGGCGGAAGAAACGCCAGCAAGTTTGGCCAGGGTGCGGATCGTCGGCGCATCAGCCATGAGTTCGATCATGGCGCCGAACGGCCGTAGCGGTCAACTGTTAATCAAAATCTGAGTCCGCGTCTGATTTTCAGGAGAAAGAAAAAGGCCGCACAGGAACTCCCGTGCGGCCTTCTGAAATGAATCGGTTCTCTGCCAAAATCGCCTAACGACGACGGCGGCGACTGCGCTGCACGCCGGCGAGCACGCCGAGACCAGCCAGCATCATCGCGTAGGTGGTCGGTTCGGGCACGACGGTGAAAGTAGCATTGTAGTTGGCGCCATTTTGCGAGTCGAAGATGTTCCCACTATCACTGGTGGAGCCAAAAGTGTAAGCGCTCAGCGTATGCGCGCCGTTGGCCAATCCGGTCAGGATGTTCACGCTGGCGTCAGTCGAAGCCCAACGCTGATCGCCGCCCGCACCGTCGTTCACGTCATCCTCGTTGAAGCCAAGATTGAGGAATTGAAACGCGCCCCCGTCGACACTGTAAGCGATCGTCGTGCTGGTCACATCGGTCCCAAAGTTCTTGAAACTCAGCACGCCACCGCCGATAACGAGCAGGGAATCGGTGTTGATGTCAAAGGTGCCGAGATTCAGACCATCGAACCCGGTGGTCACAAGATCGACCGGCAGCGTGACCGTGCCGGAGGCAATCGGAGCGTGGCGCGGATCATTGAGCAGGCTCATCTCGTAAAAGGTATTGTTTCCGCCATTGATTTTCAGGCCAATGGCGCTGCCGAAGATGCCCGCGCCGGCTTGCACCAGGTTGGCGGTGCTGACAAAGCCCACTGCTGCGAGAGCGAGGGCGAGAAGTTTTGCGTTTCGAATTTTCATGTTGGTTTGTGTCTGAACCGTCCGGACGATTTCTTGGTTTCTTTGCCCCCCTTGCGGAGCGGTCGCGAGAATAGAGAGTGGATTTGCGACGACAAGGCGGACGACGGTTAACAGTTAAGCGAAGCGCGAGCGCGCCAGCCTAACGACTGCAGATGGTCCGAAACCGCGTCGCCCCCAGCGACATTTTATCGCCTTCTTTTTCAATGCGGCTTTCCCGCGTCCGAATTTCGTATACCTCTACAGTATGTCCGACGATCTCGACCCGGCGGCGCCCGGTTCCGACGCGAACTCACCGAGCGATCCGCTCGATGAAATCCTCATTTTCGGCAGCGTCGAAACCCGCCGGAGATTTTTGAAAAAAGTCGCGGGCACGGGCGCCGCGCTTACTTTCGGTCCCAGCCTGCTGAGTTTCTCGAGTCTATCGGCAGCCAATGTCGCGGCGGCTCCCACTTCTTCCAACACGATGGTCGACACTCAACTCAAGATTAACGGCGCCGTGCATAAGCTCCGGCTCGATCCGCGCACTACCCTGCTCGATTTGCTGAGGGAAAATCTGCAACTCACGGGCTCAAAGAAAGGTTGCGACCACGGGCAGTGCGGCGCCTGCACCGTCCTGATCAATGGCCGGCGGATCAATTCCTGCCTCGCGCTCGCGGTCACGCTCGAAGGGGACGAGATCACGACGATCGAGGGCCTGGCCCAGGGCGGGCAGTTGCACCCGATGCAGGCGGCCTTTCTCGAGCAGGACGGTTTTCAATGCGGCTACTGCACCCCGGGCCAGATTTGTTCCGCCGTCGCCTGCGTCCAGGAAGGGCACGCCGGCGACGACGCGCAGATCCGCGAATTTATGAGCGGCAATCTCTGCCGCTGCGGAGCTTATCCGAACATTGTCGAGGCGATCAAGGAAGCGCGCGGGAAAATGGGAGGAGTCGGCTCGTGAATCCATTTACCTACACAAGGGCGAGCGACCCGCAGGGCGCGGTCAGCAGCGTGGCCGCGAATCCGAAGGCGAAATTTCTCGGGGGTGGGACCAACCTCGTCGACCTGATGAAGATGGGCGTCGAGCGCCCCGGCCAACTGGTCGACATCAATCACCTCGATCTCGCGCAGGTGGAGGAATTGCCTAACGACGGCGGCATCCGCATCGGCGCCCTCGTCCGTAACTCCGATCTCGCGGAAAACCCGCTCATCGTTTCGCGCTATCCGGTTTTAAGCGAAGCGCTTCTTTCCGGCGCCAGCCCGCAACTGCGCAACCTTGCCACCACCGGCGGGAATCTCCTGCAACGGACGCGCTGCTATTATTTCTACGATCCCGCTTTCCCGATGTGCAACAAGCGCAACCCTGGGAGCGGTTGCGGCGCGCTCGATGGCTACAACCGCATCCACGCCATCCTCGGCCAGAGCGAGCAATGCATCGCCACCCACCCGAGCGACATGTGCGTCGCCCTTGCCGCGCTCGACGCCGTCATCCGCGTGCAGGGCCCGGCCGGCGAACGCGCCATTCCATTTGCCGATTTCCATCGCCTCCCCGGCAGCACGCCGAACGTGGAGACGAATCTCCAGCCTAACGAATTGATCACGGCGGTCGATCTGCCCGCGCTCCCGTTCGCCGTCCGCTCGCATTATTTGAAAGTGCGCGACCGGGCGAGCTATGCCTTTGCTCTCGTCAGCGTCGCCGCCCTCCTCGAGCTGGAAAACGGCCTGATCAAATCTGCCCGGGTGGCGCTCGGCGGCGTGGCCCACAAACCGTGGCGCGCGAGCAAGGCTGAAACCGCCCTCGCGGGGAAATCACCTAACGAACAGACTTTCCGCGCCGCTGCCGAAGCGGAACTCGCGGCCGCCCGCGGCTACAAGTACAACACCTTTAAGATCGAGCTCGCGAAACGCGCCCTCACCCAGGCGCTCACCACCGTCGCGGCTCTCGCTTAACGATTTATGGCCAGCACAAATATACTCGGACCCGCCCGGAGCCGGGTCGACGGACCGCTCAAGATCCAGGGCCAGGCCAAATACGCGGTCGAATTTGAGGTCCCGAAATGCGCCATCGCCTGGCCGGTGGAAAGCAACATCGCGAGAGGCCGGATCACCGCGATCGACACCAGCGCCGCGCTTGCCGCCGCCGGTGTCCTCGCCGTCCTCACGCACGAAAACGCGCCGAAATTGAAAGACCTCAGCGGCTCGGAGGAAGACGCGCTTAGCCAGGGCATCCGCAACGAAGAGCGCCCGCCGCTGGCCGACAACGAAATCCATTACGCCGGCCAATATGTCGCCCTCGTCGTCGCCCAGACCATCGCGCAAGCGCGCTACGCGGCGTCGCTCGTGAGCGTCCGCTACGCGCCGCAAACGCCGATGCTCACCGTCCAGGACGCGACCGACTCGGAAACACCGAAAAAGAAACAGGACGAGCGCGTGCAGTTAAAGAAAGGCGACGTCGAATCCGCCCTCAGCAATCCAAACATCCTCCGGGTCCGCCAGACCTACGTCACGCCGACCGAGACGCACAACCCGATCGAGACCTCGGGCACGATCGCGGCCTGGGAAGGCCAGGAGAAGCTGACGGTTTGGGACGCGACCCAGTTCGTTAAGGGCGTGCAGAGCATTCTCGCGCGCAGTTATGGACTCGAGTTGCAGAACGTCCGCGTCATCTGCCCGTTCGTCGGCGGCGCGTTTGGCTGCAAAGGCGCGGTCTGGCCACACGTCCTCCTCGCCACCATGGCGGCAAAGGCGACCGGGGTGCCGGTCAAGTTTCATCTCCCGCGCAAGGCCATGTTTACCGGCACGGGCCATCGCACCCCGACTTACCAGACGATTTCGCTGGCCGCGACTTCCAACGGAAAATTGCAGGCGATCAAGCATGTCACCAACACGCTCACCTCGCCCGTCGGAGAATTTGTCGAGACCGTCGGCGCGCGCTCGAGCGGCGTCATGTATGCGAGCGAGACGATCAAGGTGGAGGAGACGGTTTTCCCGGTGAATATCGCGACCCCCACCTTCATGCGCGCGCCCGGCGAATGTCCCGGCGTCTTCGCGCTCGAATCCGCGCTCGATGAGCTCTCCTACCTCCTGCAAATGGACCCGGTCGATTTGCGCCTCGCGAATCACGCCGACAATCATCCGATTAAAAACGTCCCCTTCAGCGCCAAACATCTCAAGGAAGCCTACCGCGTCGGCGCGGAAAAGTTTGGCTGGTCGAAACGCAATCATCAGACCGGCCAGTTGCGCGATGGAAATCTCCTTGTCGGCTGGGGCATGGCCACCGCCACGTATCCGGCGCACAAATGGTCCGCCGCCGCCAAGGCGATCCTCCACGTCGACGGCCGCGCCACGGTGCAATGCGCCACCCACGATCTCGGCACCGGCGCCTATACCGCCTTTACCCAGATCTCTTCCGAAATGCTCGGCATTCCCTTTGAGAAAGTGACGTTCGAGCTCGGTAATTCCGATTACCCGTTCGGCCCGGTCGCCGGCGGCTCCAATTCCACCGCCACTGTTGGCACCGCGATCCACGACGCTGCCCAGCTTTTGCACCGGGCGCTGGCCGAGCTGGCTGTGAAGGATGCGAAGTCGCCCCTGCACGGCGCCCAGCCTAACGACATCAAAATGGTCGCGCCGGGCCGGATCGGTTCGAAGGATGGAAAGTCCGACAGTTACACCGACATCATGCAGCGCGCGGGCAAGAAAACCCTCGAGGTCGAGAGCGAGTTAAAAGAGCCGGAGGCAAACAAGAAGCTCGCCTTCCAATCCTGGGGCGCGCATTTCT
>JALYQE010000021.1 GCA_030855965.1 Verrucomicrobiota bacterium
CGTCCGCTGCGCTTCTTGACCACGGCGAGAGCTTGTTTGACTTCGCCGTAAGCTTCGAAATATCGCATCGTCACCACCGTGTCCGACAAGTAGCTGAGGTCCAGCGGCGTTTCGGCAGCGGTCACAAGTCCGTGTTGCGCCAGAACCAGAATCGTGAGGACGCCCTTTTGGTTGAGATACGAGGAGAGTTCGTGCAGTTGGTTGTGGAGATATTTTTCGCCCGGCATGGCGTTGAGATAGCCGTTGAGGCTGTCGATCACCACGAGTTTGCAGCCCGCTTCCACGCCACGCTGAATGCGAATCACAAATTCGCCGGGAGAAAGTTCAGCGGGATCAACTTGCTGCACCTGGATGGCGCCGCTCTCGATGCCTTTTTCCAACGCCAATCCCAGCCCATTGGACCGGGCCAGCATCACGTGGCGGGTTTCGTCGAACGTGAAGACCATCGAGCGTTCCCCGCACGCGGCCATCGTGGCGGCGAATTGCAAAGTCAGCGTGGATTTACCGGTGCCCGCTGGACCGAGAATCAACGTGGTCGTCCCCCGATCCAGCCCGCCGCCGAACAAGGCATCCAGCTCCGGGATGCCGCTCGAAACCGACTCCTGCTGAAAGGGGACGCGGTGGTCGGCAGCGACGAGGCGCGGAAAAACTTCCAACCCGCCAGTGTGGATGAGGTAGTCGTGATAGCCCTCAAGGAATTTCACGGCGCGCAATTTGATGACGCGCAACCGGCGGCGCGACCGGCCGTAGTCGGGCGAGAGTTGTTCCATGTCAATCACACCGTGGGTGAGACTCAGAACATGCGGGTCAACGGAGGTGTTCGTGTTTTTATCGTCGAGCAACAACACGGTGCTTTTGCATTTGGCGAACTCCTGTTTCAAAGTCAGAAGCTGGCGGCGATAGCGCAACGGGGTTTCCGCCATCAATCGGAATTCCGAAAGGGAATCGAAGACGAGGCGGGCCGGCTGGACCTTGCGCACTTCGTCCAGCAGCAACGCGGTGACTTTGTTCAACTCGATTTCGGACGGATGAAATACCGTCGTCTGCGTCTCGGGCCGCAGCAGCGTTTCGATGGCGGACAACTCCAGCAGGGGTATCTCGTCAAGCGACCAGCCGTGGGAGTGCGCGACTTTGAGCAATTCCTGTTTCGTTTCCGACAGCGTGATGTAGAAAACCTTTTCGCCGCGACGCACGCCCTCGAGAAGAAATTGCAGTGCCAGCGTGGTTTTACCGGAGCCGGGATCGCCCTGGACTAAATAGAAGCATCCGCACGGGAGTCCACCGGCGGTGATGTCGTCCAATCCGTCGATGCCGCTCGGGCAACGTTCGTCCGTCAGCTCGGCCGGGACGGTCGCGCCCGGTGCCGGGGTTGATTTAGCATTCATAATTTTCAGGTCACAAAGGGACGCGGTTGATTCGTCGGGTCCCAAGCGCGTTGAGCATCAGCGAAAGTGTCTTTGATGTGTTATGGATTCATCGCCAGACGATCCGTGGCGCCGTCATGCGCTTCGAGGACCACTTTGGCTCAGACTCCAGAAATGGACAAGTGCCCTCATCTGCTCGCCCAATTCTTCGAGCCACGGACCGGAAGCCATCGATCTGCTGCGGTCGATTGTGCGCCGTATGGATCGAGACGGACGGAGAGAAATCTTTGAAACAGCGCTGGATCAATTCCACGTCATTGCCATCGTCCTCGACGATCAAAATGCGCGGCGAACGTTTCGTTTTCACGCGCGGCACCCCCGTGATATTGGAAATTTCTCCATCGCCCCAGAAGGGAAAATTACGTGTACCCCCCCCCTTGAAGTCACGCGATTTCTTCGGGCGCGACTTTGCCACCAACGGGGACGGAGAACTGCTTTGCGGGGACGCTACCATTTAACTTCCTGCACCCGTTTGGGAGGGGAAGGAAATTTTTCAGCATTTTCAACGGGTGCGATTAGAAGTGGCGGGCACTCGTAGCGCAGATTTTCAATCTGCTGTATCGCCGAATTTCATACGGCAGAGTGTTGGAAGGCATGGTAGTGCCATTCGGGTCAGGAGAATATTCTTGCGTTGGGAGCCGACTTGGCGGCAGAAGGGAGGATGCCGAGACAGGTGCGGATCGAGTTTGAGGGAGCATCTTATCACGTGATGTACCGTGGGGATCGGCGCGAGGCGATCTTTCAGGACGAGCAAGCGATCGGGAGCGTTTCCTTGCGACTCCAGATGAGGCAGTGCGACGGACCGGTTGGCGAGTGCACGGCTACGTGCTGATAGTAACCATTACCACCTTTCTGGTGGAGACGCCGGAAGCCAACCTGGTGGCGGAACAACCTGAAAGGTGTCAGTCTAGGATTCTCGCTCTTTGAGCGTCAGGCGCCGCAGATTATCTGCGGTATTCGCGGTCAAAAATCATTACGGACCTGCGCGCACGATTTTCAGCTCTTCGGCCTGTTCTTTCTCATCAATACCCTGCTCGTTTTCTTCTTTAAGAAGGTGAATAGCAAAGCCCCCGCCGCAGTGCTCTGGCTGGAGTCGTTAGGCAAGAGTCGCCAGCGCGGCCGCGACCGCGCCCGGCAATCTATGCGGGCCGTCGCCGCCGAGCTGGGCGTCGACTGTTTCCAGCCGCCGGATCAGATCCACCACCTCGCGCCGCGCCAGCGGGCCGCCCGCTGCCGCGCAGAAATGGGTGCGGCAACCAAACGGCCGGTCGGCGTAGATCAGGCACCGGCCTGATTGCGGCTCGAGCATTGGGCATGCGCCGTCCGTGGGTGAGGGGAGTTTGGTCCGCCCGCTTGCCCGCCAGGCCCGCGCCGCCAGAACCGCTTCGCCTTTCGTTAGGTAAGGTGTGAGCCCGGTGAGCTTGAACTGGCAACATTCCGTCCGGCGAATGCATTGCCGCTCCACCGGCCGCGTCGCGAGCTCGGCGTAGACGCGCTTCACCTCGGCCAGGGCC
>JALYQE010000022.1 GCA_030855965.1 Verrucomicrobiota bacterium
CCTACGACTTCACCTTTGTTGCTCCAGTTGAGAACCAGCCGGTGGCTGGATACTCGAAGGACGCGCAGGACATGTCGATGGGCAAGGATGGCAAGGTGGCGGAATCGTCTGTTTCGCAATCCTCCAGCTACGGTCTGCCGATCTGGCAGCGTGTCCTCAATGGCACGACCATCACGCTGGGGTGCGATAACGTCACGGGCGAAGATCCTCCGAAGGCCTTCGGCTTCGGCGGTAACTCGACGGGTTATCCTGGCTTCCTCTATGATGCGACCGGGCGGTTTGTCTACGTCCAGCTGACGAAGAAGTTCTAAGAGCCTAAGCTCAGAAAATTAACAGAGAGGCAGCGGGAAACCGCTGCCTCTTTTGTTTGTACGCGTCCGGCGCGCGTGAGACTCTCGGGATCTGCCTCAGGAAGATCTAACCGTGGGGAGCGCTATTCTTCCTTCCAATCGGAACAGTCCCAGCCGAGTAGCTGCTCCAATCGTGCAATATCGTCCTTGTATGCGGCGTAGAGATACTGCCTCTCTTCGGGAGTGATCTTCCGTTCGTAGGGGATTCGATTCTGTTGCCGATTCTCCACTTTGGCGAGCGGGTCCACTTTGAGAAAACGGAAGACGCCATTCACCACTTCCGGCGTGGTCCGGCGAAATTCATCGAACTTGAGGACGTGCACCTGCTCGCGCGGAAAAAACCGGAAGACCCGCTCCATTTGCTCGAAATAAAAACCACGATCCAGATAGGAGGTGCGGCGCGGTTGGAGAGGCGCGACCGCGCGTATCCGGGCCGGCTCTTCCTTGATCGCCTCGAGAAAGCCCAGGTTTTCCTGTTTCCGCTCGCGATACATGTTCCAGTGCGAGAACGCCCGGTCGATCGGGTTTCGCAGCAGAACGATGAGCTTGATCCCCGGGTGATAGTCGCGGATTCGCTCCATCGCCGGCTTCCAGTAGGTGTAGATCGGCGTGACCGAACCGGTCACGAGCGAGTTGCGCTTGAACTTGATACCTTCGTGCAAGATATCGTAATCGACCCTGCCCTCGGCAAAGCGCTTTTCGTCGTCAAAGAAGTGGCGACGCGGATGGTCAATCATATGCGCTTCTTCGCCGTGAGCCATGGTCACGTTGGGATGCTGTTCGAGGTGGTAGTGGAGCGCACTTGTCCCCCCTTTCTGCGTCCCGGCGATGATGAAGTCCAACCGCTCTATCCGTGTCTGTTTTGGTCGAAACATGGTTTTGCAGCCGGCAGCTTAGCGGGACCGGTCAGACGCGGGAAGCCTTCACCGCGATTTTTTGAAAATGACGCCCGGGCGAAAGTCACGCAACTCAGAATCATCCTTCCCTCTCGTTGCCGCGTTGCCGGTGAGAATTACACAGGCGAGTAGAAGGACACGTGACTGCGTTCGATCACGCCGCCGTGCTTCCGAAAAACGTCCAGGATTTCAGGCGTGTAGTATTCCCCCTGATAAGCCGCGTTGAGATCGAAAAAGATCCGCCCGCCGGGCGTGAGATGCGCTTTTAGATCCGTGAGGAAAAAGTCCCACTCTTTCGGCGCCCAGCGCCACGTGTCTTCATGCCCGCCGTGAAAAGCCGTCGCGAAGGCGGTGATGAGATCAAACTTCCGCCCGAAATCCGGCAGCCTTTCCAAACCAGTGATTTTGTATTCGAGCCGATCGACTCCCAGGAGGTCGACCAGATCGTCGAACACGGGAATGCCGCTGACGTCGAAACCCAGCCCGCGATGACCGAGCGCCTGGGCCACGAAAAGAAAAAACCCGCCGCCGCAGCCGATGTCGAGGATCTCCCGCGCCGGGAGACGGTGCAGGTTGAAATCCTGAGCGCGTTCGATGTTTTGCAAGAGGTGTTTTTCGACGTCGACATATTTCGCGTAGTGGCGCCACAAGCTCGGAGTCGCGAGCGAGAGCGAACGGTATTTCGCCTGCAGCTCGCGCAACCGCTCCTGGTCGATCCTCGCTAGCAGCGGCTCCAGCCTGACCGGATGGAGCGCCCGGCGGATGCGGCGCCAGGCCCGCCGGTAAGTCAGCGGTTGGCGGAGCTTGGCGAGCGATTCCGAAAACTTCACAAGCGCTGCTCCAGCGCCGGCGAGAAGTTTTGGTGATGGGGCTCTTCGTTCGCTCGCATTGTCCTCTCGGGCACGAGGAAGAATACGGAGACGCTCCTTGTTTTTCCAAAGCTTAATTCCAGAAACGTGACAGCGCCCCGCGCCCTGCTACCGTCCGCGAAATGGATGCAGCTGATTGGACGGCGTTGAGCGACGAGGAGCTTCTCGAGCGCCGTATCTCCAAGCTCGGTCTGCGCCTCGAGGGGACGACGCTTGAACCCCTCATTCGGCAACTCTACGACGAATTGACCGCGCGCGGGCTACTCCTGCGGCCGCCTTGTCACATCGGCGACGAATGGTTTGTTCCGGTCGGCATCCCGGCAATTTTCGTTCCGTTTTTTCTGGTGCACGATCGGCTGCGCGCGCTGGAGAAAACGATGATGCTCGAAGTGGAGGGCGGAACCAGAGAGTGGTTCATGAGACTCATCCGGCACGAAACCGCCCACGCCTACAGTTACGCCTACCAATTGCCGCGAAAGAAAAAATGGCAGCAGGCCTTTGGCCGGACCTCGCGCGAGGAGACGCCCGATGTCTACCATCCGCGGCCGTTTAGTCGCAGCTACGTCGTGCATCTCGATGATTGGTACGCGCAGAGTCATCCGGACGAAGATTTTGCCGAGACCTTTGCCGTCTGGCTCACGCCCGGGCTCGATTGGCGCGCTCGTTATGCCGGCTGGAAGGCGCTGCAAAAGCTCGAATACGTCGACGAGTTGATGCGTTCGCTGGCCGGGAATCCTCCGCGGCACCTGCCGGATTATCGCGTCGCCGACTTCGAATGTTTAAATCAAAAGCTGAAGACCTACTACGGTCGCAAGCGCAAGCTCTACGAGGATACCTATCCGGATTTCTACGACGTCGATCTGCGCCAGCTTTTTCCCGCTTCCGCCGGGCCGGGGCGAATTACGGCCGCGGCCTATCTCCGCCGGCGGCGGCGGCGGCTTTTGAACTCGGTCTGCCAGTGGACGAACGAGAAGAAATTTCGCGTCAATAAGCTCCTCAGCCGGCTGGTCGATCGCTGCGATCAACTCGATCTCAATGTCCTGAACGACGATCCGCAGCAGGACTTTCGGGTGACCTCTTTCATTACCACGCTGGTCATGAATTATCTTTTCACCGGCAAGTTCAAACGCACCAAGTGACGTGAAGAAAAAACTCAAAGTCCTCGCTCTTTTCGACGCCGTCGCTCCGACCACGATCGACCAGGATCTGACGGCGGAGCTGGCGACGGCCGATTGGAAAACCGAGGCGAACGTGCTCGAGGCGCTCGGGATGCTCGGTTACACGACGGAGCATCTCGCCATCTTCGATAACCTGGACCTTCTCCGCCAGAAACTGGAGAGCTTCGCCCCCGACGTCCTTTTTAACCTTGCCGATCAATTTAAAAACAACCGCGGCTTCGACCAGAACATCGTGTCCCTGCTCGAGATGCAGGGCGTCCCCTTTACCGGTTGCAGCGCGACCGGGCTGGTCCTTTGCAAGCACAAGGGCATCTCGAAAAAGATCCTCAGCTATCACCGCATTCACACCCCGAACTTCGTCGTCATCCCGCGCGGCCAACGCGTCGCGCGGCCGCGCCGGCTCAGGTTCCCGCTCCTCGTCAAGCCGGTGAAGGAAGAGGCGTCGCTCGGCATCGCGCAGGCCTCTTTCGTGGAGAACGACGAGCAATTCCGCGACCGGGTCACCTTCATCCACGAGAAATACGACGGCGACGTGATCGCGGAGGAGTATATCGCCGGACGCGAGCTTTACGTCAGCCTGATGGGCGACCGGCGCCTGCAGGTGTTCCCGATTCGTGAATTGGTCTTTCGCGAAGTGCCGCCGGAGGAGCCCCGGATCGCCACCTACCGCGCGAAGTGGGACGAGGATTATCGCAAACGCTGGGGTTTGGAAAACCAGTTCGCCGAGGCACTCGAGCCGGCCCTGGTGGCGCAGATCGAGCGCGTCTGCAAACGCATTTACCGGCTGCTCACGATCGACGGCTACGCCCGAATCGATTTGCGCCTAACGACGGCGAACGAAGTCTATTTTATCGAGGCGAACCCGAACCCGATCCTGGCGGCAGACGAGGACTTTGCGCTTTCCGCAGGCCAGGCCGGCTTGCCCTATCCCCAACTCATCGATCGCATCATCCAGAGCGGGCTCAAGACAGTGCGGGAGTAGCTGAGCGCACTCCTAGCGCACGAGCCGAAAATCTGCCGAGAGCGCCTGCTGACTGCCGGGCAGATCGCGATCAAGCGCACCGCTCACGTAGGCGCCGCTGGAGTCGGATTCGGTATCGGTCCGCGCGACCTTGGCCGGCGGGGGCGCGATCTCGGGCTGGCCCTTCGTTTTCAGTTGTTCGTTTAGCTTCGGCAGTTCGTTAGCCAAAAGATTTTCAAACTCCTTCTTCGCGTCCTCCAGTTCACGCCGGAGCGAATCGATCCGGGCGATCTGGTAATCCGCCGGCTTGCCTTCGTAGCTCAGGATGGCGCCGTAGATTTGATCGGTGTGCTCGCGCAGCCGCTCCTCGCCCGTGATCGCGCCGCCCTCGGTGGTGGCGACGATGAGTTTGCGCACGGTGTCGACCTTTGCGTCGAAATCACTGACCGCCTTGCGCGCCGCTTCATCGGAGGCGAGCGCCTGCTGGCTTTGGGCCAGGCTGCCGCGGACGGCCAGGATGCGATCCATTAGCGCGCTCTCGTCGCCAAAGAGTTCCTTCACCCGCTGCGCGGCATCGTACTGCGCTTTGCGATCAGCTTCGCTGAATTTGTTTCGCCGATCGAGGGCGACGGTCAGCTTGGTCTCATACGGTTTGTCGTTCTTCGTCATCCGCACAGTGTAGGTGCCGGGCAGGACGCGCGGACCGGTGATGCCGGCCCCGGCAAGCTGCGCCGCGGGCGGGACCCGCGGGGGCTTCTCGTGCATGCTCCAGGCGACTCGATTGAGCCCGGGGCGTTTGCTGGCCGGCAAGGTGTCGATCACCTTGCCCGTCGCGTCGAGCACCTCGATTTTTAGTTTGCCGAAAAGGTGCCGCGATTTTTGATAATAAGTGATGATCGCGGCATTCGGCGGATTGTCCCCGACAAACACGGCCGAGCCGCGCGACCAGCCGCCATTGGCTTCGATCCGCTGTTGCTGGACTGGTTTCGCGGCGACAAAATCCGCTTCCTTGCCCAGGAGTTCCGGCGTGAGCGCGCGGAGAGGGGTGATGTCGTCGATGATCCAGATACCGCGCCCGTGGGTGCCGAGAACGAGATCATTGGTTCGCGGCTGGATCGCGAGGTCGCGTACCGCGACGGCGGGGAAGCGGTTGCCTTTGTATTGCGCCCAGGCCTGGCCGCCGTCGATCGAGACGTAAAGGCCAAACTCCGTGCCGAGGAAGAGCAGGTTAGGCTGCACGAGATCTTCCTTGATGACGTGCGCGTAGCCGCGAATACCCTTGGCGTCCTGCGCGGAAGCGAGCGGCGACCAGGTCTGCCCAAAGTCGGTCGTTTTGTAGAGGTAGGGCTCGAAATCCCCATAGGTATGGCGATCAAACGCGGCATATGCCGTCCCGGGCTCGAAGTTGCTCGCGTGCATCCAATTCACCCAGGAGTTCTTGGGTAGGCCGGCGATGTTGGGGGTGACGTTGGTCCAGGTTTTGCCGCCGTCGCGGGTGAGTTGCACGTTCCCGTCGTCCGTTCCGATCCAGATGAGGTTCTTATCCTTGGGCGACTCGCTGATGGTGAAAATCGTGGTGTGCATTTCCGCGGCCGAGTTGTCGATCGTCACGCCGCCGGATTGTTCCTGCTTCTGCTTCGCGGGATCGTTCGTGGTCAGGTCGGGCGAGATGCGGTCCCAGGTCTGGCCGTGGTCGCGGGTGCGGAAAAGGAATTGCGCGCCGATGTAGATCGTCCCTTTTTCGTTAGGCGAAGCGACCAGCGGAGTGTTCCAGTTGAAGCGCAGCTTCTCCTTGTAGTCCGGTTTTGGCTGGATGATCCGGGCCTCGAGGGTATGACGATTGATGCGCCCGACCAAGCCGCCCTGATATTCGGCATAGATGAAATCCGGATCGCCCGGGTCGGCGAAGGCATAGAAGCCATCGCCATTAAAGATGTTCTCCCACTGCGCGTTGGTGATGCCGCCGGGATATTCCGAAGCACCGACCCAGGAACTGTTATCCTGCAGGCCGCCGTAGACGCGGTAAGGATCGGCGTCGTCCGCGCTCACGTGGTAGAACTGCGAGAGAGGCAGGTTATCCGCCTTCCACCAGCGGGTGCCGCCATCGTAGGCGTACCAAATGCCGCCGTCGTCGCCCGTGATGACGGTCTGGGTGTTTGTCGGATCGATCCAGACCGCGTGCACATCGCCATGGGCGCCGTTAAAACCGCCCACGGTGGCAAAACTTTTTCCGCCGTCCTCGCTCAGGATGAGCATGCCGTCGGTCTTGAAGACGCGATCGGGATTTTTCGGGTCAACGATCAGGTTGGCGAAATAGAACGGGCGCCAGACCATCCATTGGCTCTTGTCGCGCTGCGCCCAGGTTTGCCCGCCGTCGTCGGAGACATAGAGCGCGCTGTCGGTCGACTCGACGAAGGCGTAAACGCGCTTCGGGTTGGAAGGCGCGATCGCGACGGCGAGACGGCCGTAGGGTTTTTGCGGGAAGCCCTTGTTTGCCTCCGGGGTAATTTCTTTCCAGGTTGCGCCCCCGTCGGCGGTGCGGAAAAGTCCGCTGCCCGAAGGAGCGGTCGGCGATTCGCCGCCCGAGCGATAGGTCCATCCCTGGCGTCGGAAATCCCAGAGGCCGGCGAAGAGAATGTTCGGGTTGCTCGGGTCCATCGCGATGGTCGAGGCGCCGGTGGAAAGATTTGAGCCTTTCAGGATCTGGTTCCAGTTCTTGCCGCCGTCCGTTGTCTTGTAGAGGCCGCGATCGGGCGAATCGCTCCAGAGCGCGCCCGGCACCGCGACAAAAACCGTCTCGCTGCTTTTCGGGCTAACGATGATCTGCGAGATCCGCTCCGAGTTGGGCAGGCCGGTTTTGTTCCAGGTCTCGCCGCCGTCGGTCGACTTGTAGATGCCGTCGCCGATCGATACGCTATTCCGCACCCAGGGCTCGCCCGTGCCGACCCAGACGTTTTTCGAGTTCTTCGGATCGAGCGCGAGCGCACCGATGGATTGCACCGGTTGCTCATCGAAAACCGGGCGATAATCCGTCCCGCCGTCTTCCGATTTCCAGACGCCGCCGCTGGCTGCGCCGACAAAAATCGTCAGCTTGCCGTTCGCTTCGCGATTGGCGGCGAGGGCGGCGACGCGACCGCTCATCGCGGCCGAGCCGATGTTGCGCGCGCCGAGACCGGAGATGGTGGCGGAGTTGTAGGGCGTCTCCTGGGCGGCGGCGACGCCGGTCAGAAGGAGTGAGGTGCAGATGAAGCTAAAAAATCGCATGGCAGTAATGGGCTGAATTATTTCGCGGCGGTGGTGGGGAACTCGAAGATGGAATCATCGACCGGCAGGTTGGCTTCGCCTTTTTCAATGATGGTTTTTTGTTTGTTGTTCGAGCCCTTGCTCCCGGACTCGAGCGAGAAGGGGAAGTAAACGCCGTTGACCTTTTCGTAGTCTCCCAGGTCGGTTTCCACTTCGACCTTCGCGCCCTGCTCCGTGCGCTGATCGATGACTCGGATCTCGAGGAAATATTCCGGGTCGAGGTAAACGTTGCTCACGTCGCCGTTCTTCCGCACCACCTGCAGCTTGTGCGCGGCGGTGCCCTCGACGTCTTCCGTTCCGAGGTAGGTCACGGTTTTACCCTGGGCTTTCCAGTTCTCGAGCGGCCCGCCGATCTCCGCTTCCTCGACTAACGACTTGGCTTCATCGTTCGACATTTTCTCCGGATCTTTCCGGCCTTGGAGCGGATAAATTTTCCAACCGCTTGTGCCGTTGTAGGCCTGCACCAGGGTCATTCCCTGGAGGATCGCATCGGTGCGTAATTTCCCTGGGCGTTTTTTGGTCTCGGTATACTTCAGTTCCAGTTGCCCCTGGTTGGCAAGCAGGCGGCCTTCGAAGCGGATCGCTTTGATCGCCTCGAGCGCCGCTGCGCCTCCCCTGGCCTCAATATTTTTCGCGACCAGTTCATCGACAGTCGGCGCCGGGTTTTGGGCGTAGAGTCCGGAGTGAAGAAGGAGACCGGCAAACAGCACGGAAGTGAAACGTAGATTCATAAGGTCAAAGAAGGCGGTCGAACGTGACCGCGCCGCAGCCTGATGCAGGGACCGTGCCAGTGCAAGCTAGAATGCCGGAGACTGTTCAAGGTGAATGGTTTAGAGGTCGTTTCTAAAATAACCTGGCCGACGTTATTTCCCGGTAACGGGATTTTGCCTGTCCGGAATCGGGATCGCGCGAATCGCTCTCAGCCCATGTAATAGCCGCCGTTTACATTCAAGACATGGCCGGTGATGTAGCTCGCCATCGGCGAAGCGAGGAAGAGCGCCGCGTCGACAATCTCGTGCGCGTCGCCGAGCCGGCCTAACGGAATCTGTTTCTTGAAATTTTCCGT
>JALYQE010000023.1 GCA_030855965.1 Verrucomicrobiota bacterium
TTCTTTCCGCGCCTTCTGTTCATCCACTTCCTTCCGGCGCACGTCTTCGTTCAGCGAAATCCGGTTTTCGTCCAGCTTCTTGCGCAGCCGTTGCAGGTCGTCCATGACGTAATGAAATTCCGGATCGGTCGCGACGCGGGCGGCGGAGCGCGCTTTCAATTCGTCGAGGAAGAGGGAATGGGAATCGGACCACTTGGTGTATTTCGCAGCCGGCACTTCATCGTAGGGGAGCGCATTTTTCAGCGCGCCCTCGCCGAATTCGGGCAGGTCGGTCAAGGTCGGGAGGACAATATCGGAGGCGACGCCGTGGAGCTGGGTCGAGCCGCCGGCGACGCGGTAGAATTTCTGGATGGTTAACTTGAGCGCGCCATCGTCCTGCGAACGGGTCCCGAGGAGCGAGGTGAAGCGCCCGATTTCGAGAATGGTCTGGACGGTGCCTTTGCCAAAAGTGCTCTTGTCCCCGACGACGACGGCGCGGCCATAATCCTGCAGCGCCCCGGCGAAAATCTCGCTTGCCGACGCGCTCTGCCGGCTGGTCAGGACCACGAGCGGCCCGTCGTAGGCGATCCCCGGGTCGGGATCGGTCGAAATCACGACGCGCTCATTTGCGCCCTTGGTCTGCACCACCGGGCCGGACTTAAAGAAGAGGCCGGTGAGGGCGATGGCTTCCTCGAGCGAGCCGCCGCCGTTGCGGCGCAGATCGATGACGAGGCCGCCGATTTTTTCCCGCTTCAGCCGCTTCAAAAGGGCGAGCACATCCTTGGTCGTGCTCTTTTTGTGCGAATCCATGTCGGCGTAAAACGACGGCAGGGTGATCCACCCAAGTTTCACCGGGTCGCCGTCGCGGTTCTTCTTGATGATGATGTCGGCGCGCGCTTCCTGGTCCTTCAATTTAATCTCGTCGCGCACGAGCTCGACCGTCTTGCGCTGGGCCGGGTCGGCCGCGGCCGCCGGGATGACGAGGAGACGAACTTTGGTGCCTTTTTTACCGCGAATCTGCTCGACCACCTTGTCGAGGCGCATTTCGCGGACATCGACAAATTCCTTTGGGCCCTGGGCGACGGCGGTGATGCGATCGCCCACTTTCAAGCGCCCGCTCGTCTGCGCCGGACCGCCCACCACGAGGCTCTCGATCTTGGCGTAGCCGTCTTCGCTGCGCAGCATCGCGCCGATGCCGACGAGCGAGAGGCCCATGTTGATGCTGAAGTTTTTCAGGTCAGATGCGCTCAGATATTCCGAGTGCGGATCATAGGCCTGGGCGAGGGCGTCGAGGAACAGCTTCACCTGCTCTTCGGCGTCCTCCTCGTGGATGTTGCGCAGCATCCGGTCGTAGCGGCGCTCGACCAATTTCGGACCCGGCTCGATCGGGTGATCGCTCAACTTCTCCTGCAAAAGCTCGTTTACGATCCGGTCGTGCCAGAGTTTATCCGCCTCGGCCTCGTCCTTCGGCCAGGGCGCTTTCTGCCGGTTTAAGACGACGGTCTCGGTCGACGTAAAATCCATCGGCTGCTTGACCAGCTCCTTGATTTTCTTGATCCGATCCTCCACCCGCTTTTGGAAAACGTCGAAGATTTCGTGGGCCGGCTTCACGTTCCCGAGCAGGATATCGTCGTCGAGCGTGGTGGCGTATTTGGCCGTGAAACCGTCGATATCTTTCTGGGTAAAAAAGAGATGGCTGAAATCGAGCATCTCGAGGTAACCGGTGAGGTGCTTGCGCGAGACCGCGTCGTTCAGGGGGTGATGGGTGTAGTGCCCTTCCTCGAGGAGACGCCCGACCGAGAGGCCGATCTGCTCCGGATCCGACTTCGCCTGGACGGGCTGCAACCCGAGCGCGATGACCAGCAAACCCGGCAGAAGCGCGACCGATCCACGGTGGAAATTTTTCATAAATTCGGAAAAAAAAGCTCGCAGAAAACGATTTGAAAGCAAGGTGTGCGAGCGGCCCTAAGAACCCAAGGTGAAGAGTGAGACAACGCTCCGCGGTGAAGATTCAAATTAAAGTTCGAGCCGGGCGGGCTATAGGGATGCAATTTTCGTTCCCTTTCCCCAACTTCTTCTGCTCTTGCTCCTAATCCTTCTCCTGCTCCCATATAATGGATCAGGATCAAGAGCAGGAGCAGGAGCAGGAGAAGGAATGGCCATGATGAAATACCAAAGTTTTACCGGGGGAATCTTCGAGACCAATTGCTACGCCCTCGAGGCGCCGGAGGGCTGGATTCTTTTCGACGCTCCGGACGGGGCTTGCGACTGGCTCGTGCGCGAGGGAATCGAGCTCCGGCTTCTCCTCCTCACCCACGGCCATATCGACCACATCCAGGACGCGGCCCGGATCAAAAAGCATTTCGGTTGCCCGGTCGGGGTTCATCCCGACAGCGCGCCGATGATTTCCGACGCGAATTTCTTTCGCGACTTCGGGTTCCAATTCGAGATCGAGCCGCTGCATCCCGATTTCCTGATCGAGGCGGCCCCGGCGCGCGCCTTCCTCGGAATGAACTTCGAGATTCTCGAAGTGCCGGGGCATTGTCCGGGCAGCATCTGCTTTTTTTCGCGCGAGACCGAACTGCTGGTCGGAGGCGATGTTCTTTTTGCCGGCGGCGTCGGTCGCTGGGATTTACCCGGGGGCGACGGCGAACTCCTCTTCGCCGGCATTCGGGAAAAACTTTATCCGCTGGGCGATAACGTCACCGTCCTCCCCGGTCACGGCCCTCCCACCACGATCGGCGCCGAGCGGCGGGATAACCCGTTCGTGCGCGAGTTGTAGCCGGGATCGCTGATGCGGCTCTTCCTCCGGGGAGCACGGGGTGCCACCCCGTGGGTGCCGGGTGCCACCCGGCACGAACTTCAGGAGAGTCGTTGCTCGACAGTCAGCGATCCCGGTTACAAAGGCTGAGCTTCTCCACCAGCGGGCTCAAGGCAGGAAGCGCAGAGATAATTTCGCCTAACGACTCGAGCGCGGGCGGAATATGCGCGAGGAAGGCGCGGTTCTTCTTCACCAGCCCGAGAAAAGTATAGGCGCCGAGCGCCTGCATCAGCCGTTGCATGGCGCAGAGCTGGAATTTCTCTTCCAAAGCCGGGTCGCCGGACTCGGTCGTCTGGCGATAGAACTCGAGCAGTTCGGTCCGCTCGATTCTCGTTAGGCTGACGTAAGGATCGTAAAGCAGCGAGGCCAGATCGTATTCCGCGAGCCCGGGCCGCATTCCCTGGAAGTCGATCAGGTGCGCCTGGCCGTCGCGCAGGATAATGTTCTGCGATTGGAAATCGCGATGAATCAACACCCGCGGGAAACTCGCCAGCCGCTCCGCGATTTCCGCCAAGGCCGGCAGGCCGGCCAGCTCCTTAAGTTTCTCCGGGTCGAGACCGAAATGGCGGCCGAGGCAATTCTCGAAAAAGTAACTCTGCTCCCAGCGATAGAGCGCCGCGTCGAATTGCGCCGGCAGATCGCGCCGGATCTCCTCGGAGTCGGCCG
>JALYQE010000196.1 GCA_030855965.1 Verrucomicrobiota bacterium
GCCTAACGATTCCTCGAGCGTTTTCTCGGTCTGCTTCCTCAGGCCCTCGATCAGGTTGCCGTCGAGATAAGTCTCGAGCACGGCCGGATGGACGTAACATTTCCGGCAGACCGTCGGGGTGTTGCCGAGCATCTTGGCGACCGCGCTGATGGCCGCTTTCACGTTCTGCTTGGCCTGCGATTTATTCTCAAATGCGACCTGCCCCTTGAGCGCCATCGCCGCCATCACCGTCCCGGCCCAGGTCCGAAAATCCTTCGCGGTAAATTCTTCCCCCGTGATTTCGCGCAGGTAGTCGTTGACGTCATCCGAGCTGACGCAATGACGTTCGCCCTCCTCGTCGAGATACTGGAAGACTTCCTGCCCGGGCAGCTCCTGCAATTGGCGGATAATTTTCGCGACCCGGCGGTCCTTCGTGTCGACGTCGTGTTCCTTCCCGCTCTTGCCCCGGAAACGAAAACGCACGGTCGCGCCTTTGACGTCGACATGCCGGTTGCGCATCGTCGTTAGGCCAAAGGATTTGTTTTCCTTGGCATACTCTTCGTTGCCAATGCGGATGAAGGTGCGCTCGAGCAATTGCACCACGGTCGCGAGCAATTTCTCCCGCGGCAGGCCGCGCCGCTTCAGGTCTTTGTTCAGGCGGCGGCGGATCTTCGGCAGCGCCTGGGCGAAGATGACCATCTTCTCGTATTTGTTTTCGTCGCGTTCCTCCCGCCAGCGTTCGTGGTAGCGATATTGCTTGCGCCCGCGATCGTCGCGCCCGGTCGCCTGCAGGTGGCCGTTAGGCGAAGAGCAAATCCAGACGTCGGTGTAGGCCGGGGGAATGGCGAGGCGATTGATCCGGAGGATGCGCACTTCGTCCCGGATCTCTTTTCCCTCGCTGTCGAAGTAGCCAAATTTTTTGCCGCGCTTCTTCCGGGTGTAGCCCGGCTTGTCGTCACTGACATAACGGAGGCCGGCCTCTTCCGCCGCCTCTTCCGGGTCGGTCACGATCTCCAGATCGTCGATCTTTTTCTTTTCCAGCTTGAGCTTGCGTGCGGTGGACACGCTAGCAATACGCACGCTGGGTGCACAGAGGTTGCCTCTGTCCAATAAGCGCGCCGGGGCGTGGAAGTTAGGCGGGAGCGCCGCTCAGCCCGCCACCAAGCGGCGGGGCGACATCGGGCGCGACAACGACCTGCTTGGGCGGCTTCTCCGGCGCGAGTTTGCTGCCGGAAGTGGGCGGCGGGTTAGGCGGCGGATTAATCAGACGCCCGTGCTCGATCACTTCGCGAATCTGCACACCATCAAGCGTTTCAAATTCGAGCAGCGCCTTGGCGATGACTTCGAGTTTGTCGCGGTGTTTCACCAAAATATCTTTTGCCCGCGCGTAGGCGTCGTCGACCAGCTTGCGCACCTCGGAGTCGATCTGTTCGGCCGTGGCTTCGCTGTAATCGCGCCCCCGCGAGATGTCGCGGCCGAGGAAGACGTAATCCTCATGCTCGCCGTACTCGACCATGCCCATCTTTTCGCTCATGCCCCATTCGCAAACCATTTTGCGGGCGAGGCGGGTGGCCATCTGGATGTCGCCGCGGGCGCCGCTCGTGACGTCGCCAAAAACAATCTCTTCCGCGACTCGTCCGCCCATGCTGACGACGAGATCGTCGAGCAATTCGTTGCGGCGCTGGGTGTATTTGTCTTCCAGCGGCAGCCACATGGTCGAGCCTAACGACGGTCCGCGCGGAATGATCGTGACCTTGTGCAGCGGCTCGGTGAACTCCAGCATCTCGAGCAGGAGGGCATGGCCGGCCTCGTGGTAGGCGGTGTTGGTTTTTTCCTTTTCGCTGAGGGCGAGGCTGCGGCGTTCCTTGCCCCAGCGCACCTTGTCGCGCGCTTCTTCGAGCTCGGAGAGAGTGATGCCCTTCAATCCGCGACGCGCCGCGAGCAGCGCCGCTTCGTTGATGACGTTGGCCAGCTCCGCGCCGGAGTAGCCGGGCGTGCCGCGCGCCACCACTCCCATGTCGACGCCTTCGGCCAGTTTCACTTTTTTGGAATGGACGCGCAGAATTTCTTCGCGGCCTTTCACGTCGGGCAGGTTGACGGTGATCTGGCGATCGAAACGACCCGGGCGCAGGAGCGCAGGATCGAGGACGTCGGGCCGGTTCGTGGCCGCGATAATGATGACGCCTTCCTGGGTATCGAATCCATCCATCTCGACGAGGAGCGCATTCAGCGTCTGCTCGCGCTCGTCGTGACCGCCGCCGACGCCATGTCCGCGATGACGGCCGACCGCGTCAATTTCGTCGATGAAAATAATGCAGGGTGCCGATTTCTTGCCCTGCTCAAACATGTCGCGCACGCGGCTCGCGCCGACGCCGACAAACATTTCCACGAAATCCGAGCCACTGATCGAGAAGAACGGCACATCCGCTTCCCCCGCGATGGCGCGCGCGAGCAGCGTCTTACCAGTACCCGGAGGGCCGACGAGCAGGACGCCTTTCGGGATGCGGCCGCCAAGTTTCTGAAATTTCTTCGGGTCACGCAGGAACTCGACCAGCTCCTGGACTTCGTCCTTCGCTTCCTCCACGCCGGCGACGTCCTTGAAGGTGATTTTGTTCTTGTCCCGGGCCAGCATGCGCGCCTTGGATTTGCCGAAATTGAGCGCGCCTTTGCCCGCCATCCGGATCTGTTGCCGGAAGAGGAAATAGAGAATAAGAAGGAAAAGCGCGATCGGCACGAAGCCGATGACCGCCTGGGCGAGGACGTTCGATTCGGTCCGGATCGCAATTGGCATGCCGGCTTTGTCCAGTTTCTCCTGAAGATCGGTGGTGAAATTCAGGTAGATCGTGGTCCGAAACGGCACCTGCTGGGCGGGCGCGTTGCCCACGCCCGGACGCGAATAAGCGCCGCGGATGGTCTGGGTGGGGCGGCCTTCTTCGACGACGAGACGGAGCGGGAACTTCGGATCGGTTACGACCTGCTTGTGTTCGAGCAGTTCGAGAAAGCGATTGTAAGGAACATCTTCCTCGGTGCCGTAGCCGGTCCCGCCGCGGAAGAGAACGGCCAATCCAATGAGGGCAAAGGCGATCGCGAAGAGGATGACGCCCCGCCAGTTGAAGTTCGGGTCGCCACCACGTTTGTTATCTTTTTGCGAATTGCGATCGGGCTGGGACATAGAAAATGCTACGCTAGGAGAGGCGTGAGCGCGAAAATTATCATGAAGCCTCTGCCATTGCAAAAGCAGGCCGCGCGCCGCCCTCATTGCACCATTCGTGCCTCAGACCTACCTTGGTCGCTGATCAGCCATGTCGGACCCTGCGCCTAGTTTTGCGGATAAAATCGATCGGGCCGTGCAACTCGTCACGCCCCTCGCCTATCGTTGGCGGCGCCAGGGACGGCGCTGGATGCGGCGCGCGATGCGCAAACCGCGCAGCGTCGCGGAAGGTCCGAACCTGCTCCCGCTCCTCATCCAGGTCCTGGCCAGTTTCTCCAAAGCGGACGGCGTGCTGCTCGAGGAAGAGATCGACTCCAGCCTCGGTTTCCTTCGTTACGATTATCCGGAAGCGGTCTACTCGGAGCTGCGGATGCTTTTCCGGCAGGCGCTCTACGAGCAGCAGGATCTCTCCGCGATGGCGCAAAAGCTCGCGGCCTCCCTCAGCGCGGATCGCAAGATCATGCTCGGGGTTCAGCTCTACGATCTGATTTCCCAGGCCGGCCTGAAACAGGATCAGGTCGTCGCGTTCTACTCTTTCATGTCGCAGCTCGGGATGGCGGCGCAGGCGATCGACATCGTTTATCAACTCAATGCCTCGGAGGATTCCGACCAGCAGGTCTACCAGCGCGGCGCCTCTCCGCTCGAGGCGATTTCCTTCGGCGCAAATGGCGCGGCCGATATCACAATCAAAAGCCTGACCGGAACCGACCGGCTGCTCGCCTTTCGTTACCACGACCTGATCCTGCTCAAGAATTACAGCTCGCAATCCGTCTCCGTCCGCGGCCGGCCGCTGGCCCGGGGCGGCTTCTGCCGGATCTATCCCGGGCAGCGCATCCTGATCGGCGACTACGTTTTGTCGTTCCAGGATCTTGCGACCTATTTCAACGCCAAGAAAAACGTCTCGCTCCCGCAAATTTTCGTGCGGGTGAACAAGGACTCGGACGAGGTCGAACTGGAGCGCTCGCGGACGCGCGAGAGTTCGCTCGAGGTCACCTTCGGTCTCAAGGTGCAAGTGAAAGCCCTGCGCGATGTGCGCGCGAAACTCAATGGTGTCCGGCTGAAGGCCAATACCCTGGTCGAAGCTTCGCTCGATGACCGGATCGTTTTTTATAACGACACCGAGATGGACCTCTTCGACCTGCGACGCCGGGCTCGCGCGCTGGGCGGACGGTTCCAGCTCAAGGCCTCAAAATCGGAATACCTCGTCTCGAACAATCCGAGCCTGCTCGAGGAAGACGATATCCTCCTTTCGCCGGGTACGGCGGGCGACGTGTTGCTCAAGATTTCGTGCGACTACGACAAACGCGTCGGCGTCCTCGAAGTGCTGGAAGCCGATCGCCCGATCATGGTCGGCGAACTTGCGGTCCGCACGACCGCCCCCCTGACCGATGGCGACACCATCCGGATCGATGTGGGGCAATTCCTGCGCTGCGATTTTTCCGAGCGGATCATCGAGGAAGAACGCAATATCATTCGCAGCCTCGAGGTGGTCGACGGCAGCCACCGCTTCAGTAACAGCGACATCGCGCTCGAAGGCATCAGCTTCGCCCTCAATCGCGGCGAGATGGTCTGCGTCATGGGCGCGAGCGGCTCGGGCAAAAGCACGCTCATGCGCGCCCTTGGGGGCCAGTTGCAGCCGACCCGCGGCGAGATCCTGCTCAACGGCCAACCGCTTTACGACAACCTCGAGGCGCTCAAGCGCTACGTTAGTTACATCCCACAGGACGACGCTTTCGACGAGCACCTGACGATCGGGGAAAACCTCCAGTTCGCCGCCGCCATCCGCTCCCCGCACCTATCGCGGCGCGATCGCACCCGGCGGCTGGAAGGCAAACTGATCGAGCTCGGATTAAGCGAACGGCGTGACAGCATCGTCGGCAGTCCGGGGAAAAAAACGCTCAGCGGCGGCGAGCGCAAACGGCTCAACATCGGCCTCGACATGATCGGCTCAGCCGACGTTTACCTCTTCGACGAGCCGACCTCGGGTCTCTCGTCGAAAGACTCGGAGCACGTGATCGAGATCATCCGCGGGATGGCGCACAACAAGATCATCGTGGTCACCATTCACCAGCCGAGTTCGAAAATTTTCCAGATGTTTCACAAGGCGATCCTGCTCGATAAAGGCGGGCGCCTCGTCTTTTTCGGCACGCCGACCGACATGCTGCGCTATTTCGCGGAGGCGGAACATCAGCACCAGTTCGGCGCCGACCTTGGGGCCTGCGCCGCCTGCGGCACGACCCGGCCGGAATTCATCTTCGACGTGCTCGAGACCCCGCTGCGCGACTTGAGTGGTGACATTATCTACGAGGAAAACAATCGTGGCCAGTTGATGCCGGCCCGGCGTTATTCGCCGGAATTCTGGCGCGACAAATACGAGGCGTTTCGCCTCATCCAGGACGTGAAACAGGTGCCGTTGCGGCGCGATCCAGTGCTGCCCTTGCCGCCGGAGCCGCCGCGCCGAGTGCGCGAGCCGATTCGCTGGCACGACGAGTGGACGCAGCTGCGCACCCTTTTGCGGCGCGCCTTTACGAGCAAGCTGCGCAACCGCGCCAACCTCATCATCACGATCGGCGTCGCCCCTTTTCTCGCCTTCCTCATCGCCACCATCCTGCGCTATTCCGACAGCGGGAGTTACGATTTCGCCTCTGCCTACCACATCCCGACTTATCTTTTCCTCACTCTGATCGTGGCCATGTTCCTCGGTCTGACGAATAGCGCCGACGACATCATCCGCGACCGCGCCGTCCTCCAGCGCGAGCGCAATCTCAACGTCCGCCTGAGCTACTACGTCTTCGCCAAGACGATCTCGTTAGGCGTGTTCGCCCTCGTGCAGTGCATCCTTTTCGTCCTGATTGGAAATTACCTGCTCGAGATCCGCGGCATGTTCTGGTCCAATCTCGCGATCGTTTTCATGACCGCGATGAGCGGGGTGTCGTTAGGCCTGGTCATCTCCTCGCTCGTGGCCGATCCGAAAACGGCCGCCAACATCGTTCCGCTCGTCCTCATTCCCCAGATCATCATGGGCGGCGCGATGATCAAATACGAGGACATGAACCGGAACCTCGGGCTGGTCTACACTTTCTCGCGCTGGTTCCAGGAGCATCCGAACAGCGATGAAACGAGCAAGATGGACAGCCGCCTTCAGGTTCCCTTCATCTGTGAATTTGTCGCCATGCGCTGGTCCTACGAGGAGCTGGTGGTGGCGCAGGCGAAACTCAATCCACTCACGAAACGCCAGGAAGAAGCGCAGAAGCAGATCGACGCGATTGTGGCGCGACACGAATCAAATCCCGGCGATCCGAAGCGGCTCGACGATTTGAAAGAAACGCTCGCTGTTCTCTCCGGCCTGGAGGCCGGCACCACGCGCGAACTCAAACAATACCTCAGCGTGATCGACCGCGTCCTGAGCGGGAAAACGTCTTTCCAGCGCGCCGCCTTCAAGAATGCGAATGGCCCGGTCACGGCGGAGCAGCTTTACGTGAACCAGAAAATTTCCGACCTGATCGCGAACGCCGAGATGGAACAGAACGACTATCGCCGGGGCGGAAAACCAAACGTGTTTTTCGGCGCGAAGAAACGCTACTTCAACACCACCGTCAGCGTCTTCGCCTTCAATACCGCGATCCTCCTCGGGTCGAGTTTGATCCTGCTCTGGCTCCTGCACCGGATCTTGCGCCGCCAACTGGTCGTGCGAAGGAACAGATTATGAAATCCAAAAACCAGACCCGCCTCATCGTAGCCGCGAGCGAGAACGATGCGGATATGCTTTATGCGACGCGCTTCTTCGCGCCTGATTCTTTTATTTTCCTCGAGCAGAACGGGAAGCGCACGCTGGTCCTGAGCGATCTCGAAATCGATCGCGGACGCAAACAGGCGGAGGCGGACGAGTTTTTGCCCTACAGCGTTTTTGAAAAAGAAGTGCAGGGGGAAAGCAGCAAGGCGCCCGCCTACGAAAAGGTTCTCGCCCATTTCCTCGCGAAAAAGAAAGTCCGCTCCGCGGTGGTACCGGCGAATTTTCCGCTCGGCTACGCGCGCGAGCTGGAGTCGAAAAAAATCCGACTCCAGCCGAGCAATGGACTCTTCTGGCCGGCGCGCGAGGCAAAGTCCGAGCCGGAGTTGCGGCTGATGCGCAAGGCGCTCGAGATCACCGAGGCCGGAATGGCGCGCGGGATCGCCGTGCTCAAACGCTCGAAACCCGGCAAGGGACAAAAGCTGGAGTGGTCGGGCAAAGTCCTGACCTCGGAGCTGCTTCGCGCCGAGATCGACACCGCGGTCCTGCGCGCCGGCGGTTTGCCCGCGAACACGATCGTGGCGGGCGGCGACCAGGCCTGCGATCCGCACGAGCGCGGCCACGGCCCGTTGAAAGCGAACAGCCTCATCATCCTCGATATTTTCCCGCGCTCCGCGGCGAGCGGATATTACGGCGACCTCACGCGGACAGTCGTGCGCGGCCGCGCCAGCGATGCGCAGCGCAAGCTCTGGGAGACGGTGAACGCCGGCCAGGCGCTCGCGCTGAAAAAAATGAAGCCGGGGGTCGATGGCCTCAAGCTGCACAAAGAGATCCAGCAATTTTTCACCGACCAAGGTTACCCGACCGAGCTTCGCGATGGCCGCCAGACGGGATTTTTCCACGGCACTGGTCACGGGCTCGGTTTGGAAATCCATGAGCATCCGCGGTTTCAAAAGACGGTTTTCAAGGCTGGGCAGGTGCTGACAGTTGAGCCCGGGCTTTATTATCCGGGGCTTGGCGGAGTGCGGACCGAAGACGTGGTCGCGCTCACGAAGCGCGGCATCCGCATGCTCTCGCGCTTCGAGAATCGCCTCGATATCTAACCCGGCCGGTTTCCGGCCGCAGCCCCGGGCCGCGTATGGATTTCGCGTGAAATGAACATTCCGCGACTTCGGGCGTCTAAAACGACGACTCATTTTACCCATCTACATGGACCCAACTAACGGTTATGGTGGCGGGATGCTTTTCTCGTCTAATTATTTGATCCTCGTCGGAATCCCACTGCTCATCGCGCTCTGGGCGCAATTCCGCGTCAGCGGCGCGTTTAAGAAATGGGGAGCGGTCCGGGCCTCGTCCAACATCACGGGCGCGGAAGCGGCGCGCGAGATTTTGCAGGCGGCCAACATTAGCGACGTCGAAGTGCTGGAGATCAACGACTACCTCGGCGATCATTACGACCCGACGAAAAAACGCCTCTGTCTTTCGAGCAACGTCTACAACACGCCCTCAGTCGCCGCGCTTGGAATCGCCGCCCACGAAAGCGGCCACGCTATTCAGCACGCCAAGGCCTACGCGCCGCTCAAGGCGCGCATGGCAATCGTGCCGATCACTTCGATTGCGTCGCGCATTCTCCCATTCGCGATTATGGGCGGAATCTTTTTCCACATCACCGGGCTGATCACGATCGGCATCTATTGCTACCTGGCGCTGCTCGTTTTCCAGCTGATCACGCTCCCGGTCGAGTTCGACGCCTCGCGCCGGGCAAAAATCATCCTCCAGCAAATGGGCATCATCCAACCCGGCACCGAAGCCGTTGGCGTGAACAAGGTTTTGAACGCCGCCGCTTGGACCTATGTGGCCGCCTTCATCGCGACGCTCGGCAACCTGCTCTGGCTCCTTTCGGTGCGCGACCGTCGCTAAACGATGACGCCTGCTGTCGCGCTGCCCGCCCCCCGCCGCCTAACCGATTTGTTATCGTCGGGTGCCCCGGCGCGTGCTAAACGTAGCCGGGAGCCGATGGATCAACCGCGAATCGACGAAGATCAACCGCTCGTCGCGCGTGCCCAGTCGGGAGACGCTGCGGCCTTCGACGATCTTGTCGTGAAATATTCTCCCCGCCTCTACGGCCTGGTCTACAACATGACCTCGAACCACGAGGACACGAACGACATGCTGCAGGATGTCTTCGCCAAGGCCTACCGCGCGATCAACGGATTCCGCGGCAAATCGTCCTTTTACACCTGGATCCACACCATCGCGGTCAACATGACGCTGAACTTCCTGAAGAAGCGCGGCCGCCGTTATCACCTCAGCCTGGACGACGTCGATGCCGCGATCCAGAACGACAAGGAATTCATCGAGCTCACTTCGACGACCAGTCCGGTCCGGGAAGCGGACCTCGGCGAGCTCCAGCGAAGATTGAACGAGGCGATGATGAAGCTGTCTGATGAACACAGGGCAGTCGTCACCATGTTTCATATTCAAGGAATGCCACACGCAGAGATCAGTAAAATCCTTGGCGTTTCGGAAGGAACAGTGCGATCAAGGCTCTTCTACGCGAATCGCCAACTACAAAATTATCTGGACGAATTCCGCAAAAACCCCGTTGGTTAGAACTCGCAGCACGCATGGACAACTTCGACGAAAACGACATCGGCACATTGCTTCGCTTGAAAAAGTATGAGCAGCCGCCGCCCGGTTACTTCGAGAATTTTCTCCATGAATTTCACCGCCGCCAGCGCGACGAACTCCTCCGCCAGCCGGTCTGGAGCGTGATGTGGCAGCGTCTTTCCGATTCGCTTTTCCGCTTCAACATTCCTTCGCTCACTTCCTACCCGTCGGCCGTCGCCGCGGTTTTGGTCTGCGCCGCGGTCGTCTCGCTCAAGATTTACCAGGCTCCGCAAGCGACCGACCTCGCGATGGTGGAGTCCGCCGCGCTCACCTCTCATCGCAGCGTCATCGATCAGATGTCGACCGAACGGGTGCCGGATGTCTTCACCCTCAGTTCGCCGCTCTCGTCCCGCAGCCTCGGGCCCGATCTCTCCCGTCAAGTGAATGAAAGCGCCTATACTCACCGAGCCTCGACGCCCCCGCGTTATGTGCTCGACCGGCTGCCCGTGAGTTATGAGCCGTCTTTCAACTTTTAGCGGGTCCCGGCGCTCGATCTCCCCACGCGGGCGCTTTGCGGGACTCGTTAGTCTAATCGCTCTCCTCGGTCTGCCGCTCCTTCCGGCCCAGGACGACACCGCCGGCGCCATCAGCCGCGAGGTCAAGGCCATCTTCGAGCGGCACGGCAACGCCGTGGTCAAGATCCACGCTGTCGACGAGCACAGCGAGCTTTCCGGCACCGGCTTTTTCGTCGACCCGACCGGCACCATTTACACCTCCTATTCAGTGGGCGGTGAGGCGAATGATTTCACCGTCCATTTCGAGGGGAAAAAATATCACGCTACGCAGCTGATGGCGGACCTGCGCAGCGGCATCGCGCTGCTCAAGATCGATGCCGCGACGCCGTTCCTGCCCATCGGCAAATCTGCCGAGCTTGGCCTGGCCACCCCGGTGGTGGCGATCGGCTACCCGCTTGATCTTCCGGTCTCGCCCAGCTTCGGCATGGTAGCCGGCTTCGACCGCAAATATCTCGGCCGCTATTTCTCCACCACGCACTTGCGGGTCAACGTCGCGACGCAACGCGGCGAGGCCGGCGCGCCGCTGCTCAATTTCAAGGGCGAAGTCGTTGGCATTCTCGTCAGCAGCGTCGACAGCGGCTCCGCCTGTTACGCGCTCCCGATCGATGCCGCGGAAAAAATCCGGCGCGATTACGTGCGCTTTGGCGACGCCCGCCACGGCTGGATCGGGATCGACGTGCAGGAAGCGCTCAATCCGGTGGAAGGCTCGAGCGCGGAGATGACCCAGATCCGCGAGAACACGCCCGCGGCCGGTTCCGGCCTCGAACCCGGCGACATTCTTCTCCAAGTCGGCAACGTCCAGGTTCACAAACCGGAAGACGTGATCGACGCCTCGTTTTTCATCAGCGCGGGCGACCCGGTCCCGATCACGGTGCAGCGCGGCAATCAGAAGCTGACCGTCAACGTCCAGGCCGCCTCGACCAAGCCGGAAGCGATGGCGTTAGGGCCGGGCAAAAAGACGATCGTCCCGCTCCGCCTCGACGTGCCGCGCAAGTAGCGCCGACTTTAAATCAGCTTGCGAAACTCGGCTTCGCTGAGCACGCGGAGGCCCAGTTTCTTCGCCTTCTCCAGCTTGCTCCCCGCTTCCTCGCCTGCCAGAACGTAAGTCGTTTTCTTGCTCACGCTCCCGTTCACCTTGCCGCCCTGCTCTACGATTTGCTCCGCGATCTCTTCCCGCGGTTGGCTCAGGGTCCCGGTGATGACCCAGGTCGTGCCCTTGATTTTCGAATCGTCGGGCGCGGCCTTTTTTGGCTCGCTCGTTAGGCGGAGGCCGGCCGCGCGCAGCTTCTCCATCATCTCGCGGTTGCCCGGCTCGCGAAAAAACTGCGCGATACTGGCCCCGACCACTTCGCCGACATCGGGGATGCGCTGCAATTCTTCCGGACTCGCCTCCATCAGCGCATCGAGATCTGGAAAATGATCGGCCAGGGCGCGGGCGGCGCTCACTCCCACGTGCAGAATTCCGATCCCGAAGAGAAGTCGCCAGAGCGGCTGCTTCTTGCTCTCCTCGATCGCGGCGAGCAGGTTTGCCACGCTCTTTTCTCCCATCCGCTCCAGCCCGGAGAGCTGCTCATTCGTTAGGCGATAGATCTCGCTCACTTCCCGGACGAGCTCTTTGCCGACGAGCTGCTCCACCATCGCCTCGCCCAAACCTTCGATATCCATCGCGCCGCGCGAGGCGAAATGCTCCACCCGCCGCTTCAACTGCGCAGGGCATTGCGCGTTCACGCAGCGGACCGCGACCTGGCCTTCATCCTTCACCACCTTGCTCCCGCAGACCGGACACTTCGTGGGCATGCGGAACTTCTTCTCCGAGCCATCGCGCAGCGCGGTTCGCACGCTGACGACGGCGGGGATGACCTCCCCGGCCTTTTCAATAATCACCGTGTCGCCGATCCGGATATCTTTGCGCTCGATCTCGTCTTCGTTGTGCAACGTCGCGCGCGCCACGGTGCTCCCGCTCACGAACACCGGCGTGAGCGCGGCCACCGGCGTCAGCACGCCGGTGCGGCCGACCTGGATGAGGATATCGAGCAGCTTCGTTTCAACCCGCTCGGCTTCGTATTTGAAAGCCATCGCCCAGCGCGGCGACTTGGCAGTCATGCCTAACGACTCGCGCTGAGCAAAGGAGTCGACCTTCACGACCGCGCCGTCGGTCTCGTAAACGAAATCGCGCCGCACTTTTTCCAGTTCGCGGATCGCAGCGAGAATTTCCTCGAGGGAATTGGCTGTCCACCAGCGTTCGCTGCCGGGCAGCCCGAGCTTTTTCAGGAGGGCGAAGAGTTTTGCGTGATGCGTCAGCTCGATCCCCTCGATCGCGCCCGTCCCGTAAAAGATCACGCCTAACGGGCGCCGTGCGGTGATCGCCGGATCGAGCTGCTTCAGGGAACCGGCGGCGGAGTTTCGCGGGTTGGCGAAGACAGGCAGACCGGCTTCGGCTCGCTCCGCGTTCAATTTCGCGAAGCCTTCCTTGGTCATGAAAACTTCACCGCGGACCTCGAGAATCTTTGGGGCATCGCCCTTCAACTGCTTCGGGACGGAGCGAATGGTGCGAATATTTTGCGTGATATCGTCGCCCACCGTTCCGTCCCCGCGGGTCGCGGCATATTTCAGGCGGCCTTCTTCGTAGAGGAGCGAGACCGCGACCCCGTCGACCTTCGGTTCCACCACAACCGGGATCTTGTCGTTAGGCAAAAGCTTTTCCATCCGGCGATAAAAAGCGCCCACCTCTTCCTCGGAATAGGTGTTGTCGAGGCTGAGCATCGGGACGCGATGCGTCACCTGGGAAAAGGCCTTGAGCGGTGCGCCCCCGATCCGGCGAGTAGGCGAATCGGGCATGATGAGCTGCGGATAACGTTCCTCCAACTCCACCAGTTCGCGGTAAAGCCGGTCGTACTCGCGGTCGGAAATGGTCGGCGCCGCTTCTTCGTAATAGCGGCGATTGTGTTCTTCGATCTCGCGCCGCAAGGCCGCGACGCGCGTCGCCGCTGAAGCTTCAGTTTCCGCCATGAGCGATCATACAAATCGCCGCGCAAACGGCAATCTCCGGTGGCCGTGCCAGGGAAGCAGCGGCAAGTTGCCCGGTTTCATGGAGCAGCCGAGGGAAACAGTCCTGGGAATCGAAGGCGGCGGGACCCGCACCTCCTGGGCGCTCTTCGCGTGCAACGGCGAAGAGCTACGACTCCAGCGCGAAGGTCAACTTCCGGCGACGAACTTCCGCCTAACGACGCGGGACCGCATCCTCGAGCTCTGGCGCGACCTGCCCCGCCCGGTCGACCGGGTCGGCGCTTTTCTCGCCGGCTGCGGCACACCAGCGGATCGGGCGGATCTGGCCCGGCTCTGCGCCGAAGTCTGGCCGCAGGCCGCCATCGTGACCGGGAGCGACCGCGAGTCCGGGTTCGCCGCCGCGTTCGCCGCCGGCGACGGCATCGCGGTCAACGCCGGCACCGGCTCCTCCGTCACGGGGCGGCGCCACGGCCGGATGGAACGGGCGGGCGGCTGGGGGCACATCCTCGGCGACGCCGGCGGCGGCTATGATGTATCGGTGCAAACCCTCCGTGCCGTCCTGCGCGATTACGATCTCCACCGCCGCGGCGGCGAGCTCGCGACCGAAATTCTCCGGACCCTTTCCCTGAACGACCTCAACAAACTCGTGCGCTGGGCGCAAACCGCCGGGAAAATGGAGATCGCCACCCTCACCCCGGTCGTCTTCTCCGCTGCCGCCGCCGGCCACGAGCGCGTCCTCGAAATTCTCCGCGCCGGCGCCCGCGTTCTCGCTCAATACACCGTCGCCGTGGCAGAGCGCCTGGAGTTTCCCGCGCCGCCGGTCGCGTTGCTCGGCGGTCTCTTTCGAGGGCACTCGATCTATGTCGCGACGTTCGAAAAAGAACTGGCGGCAGTCCTGCCGCCAGCGCGCGCTTTTGTCGCCGAAAAATCGTCGTCGTTAGGCGCGGCCTGGCTCGCGCTCGGTCGCGCCCCGCGGTTGGCTCCTCCCGGCGAAAACCCGGTCGCCGCGATCACGGCGGCGGTGACGGAGGAAATCAACCCGCGCTCCGGTGAGCTCGATCGGCTCACGCCGCTCGCGCTCGTGGATCTGTTCGTCGCGGAGGAAAAATCGGTCGAGGAAGCCCTGCGCGGGGCGGCACCGCGAATGGCGGAGGGAATCGATTTGATTGCCGCCGCCCTGAAGAACGATGGCCGGCTCTTTTACGTCGGCGCGGGCACGAGCGGGCGCCTGGGCGTGCTCGATGCAAGCGAGATTCCACCCACTTTCGGCACGTCGCCCGAGCTGGTGCAGGGAATCATGGCCGGCGGGGCGAACGCGCTCCATCGCAGCGTGGAAGGGGCGGAAGACGATCGCGCGGCGGGCGCCCGCGCCGTGCTGGAGCGGGGCGTGGCAGCGCGCGACGTGGTCTGCGGAATTTCCGCGAGCGGGCGAACGCCCTTTGTGTGGGGCGCCTTGAAGCAGGCGCGCGCGCTTGGCGCGCGAACAATTTTTCTCACCTGCCAGCTGCCGGCGGAACGACCGCCTGACGAATGCGACTTGAGAATCGATCTCCCGACCGGGCCGGAGCTGCTCGCCGGCTCGACGCGATTGAAAGCGGGCACGGCCACCAAAGTCGCACTCAACATTCTTTCGACCGGGGCGCTCGTACAACTCGGCCGGGTGCGCGGCAACCTCATGATTGATCTCCGGGCGACCAACGACAAGCTGCGCGACCGCGCCGCGCGCATGCTGGCGGAGCTAGCCGGCTGCGATTATGCAACCGCGCGCAAACGCCTCGTCCAGCACCGCTGGAATGTCCGGGCGGCGTTGGCCGAAATTCGACCGGAAGCCTAAAACCCTTCCGTCTCAGGCAGCATTTCGCGCGGGAAATTCGCGCTTGCGAGCCGATCCCTGGATTCGTCTTTTGCCTCGAGGACGTCGGCTAACGACGGCGATTGCGGCGTCGCTGCGACCTGAACGCTGGCTTCGACCGGGACAGACTTTCCTTTGACGGCGACATGCCCGATCTGCTCGTCAAACTCGTCGCCAATCTCGTAGGCGAGGAAAACTTCCTTCGTCACCATTTGCCGGCGCACTTTTTTGTCCGGGCCGCGCACTTCGAGACGATAAATGCCGTCCAGCCAAAGCGAGTGGGAGAGCGGCGTCGGGCGAAAGGTTTTGTTGACCACGACGCCGCGCGCCGCCCAGCGGGCGAATGGTCCGGCGTGCGCGATGGAACAGGCGAGCAAAGCGATGGCGATAAACGGGAGATGTTTTTTCGAGCGCATGATGCCCGACTCCCAATGCAATTTCAGGCCCAGGCGCGCAAAAATTTCGTAATCCGCGTAAAGCGCCGAAAAAAACCTTTTCCAAAACAAGCGCGCCAGAACGCTCGCGCACGAAGAAAGGGAAACCTAAACCGGAGGAAAGTTATGTTGTGGACAATATTCGTTATTCTGTTGGTGCTGTGGCTGCTCGGTTTCATCGGCGGATTCGGCGGCAGCCTGATTCATATCCTGGTCGTGCTCGCCATCGTGGTGCTGATCATCAATCTCGTCTCCGGCCGCCGCGGAGTTTAGAGACCCTGTGAAACCCGCCGGGATCATTGGCATCATCCTGATCGTCGTGGGCATCATTGCCCTGGCGTACGGCGGATTTAGCTTCAAGGAGCACAAGAAGGACGTGGACATCGGGCCGGTGCAGATCGGGCATACCGAGACCCACTCCGTTCCTTTCCCGCCTATCCTCGGTGGCCTCGCCATCGCGGGCGGGATCGTGCTCGTGATCGTCGGCAGTCGAAAGTAGCGCGCGGCCCGCTCGGCCGCGTGGTTTGATCCGGGGGCAAGACGCCCCCGGCATTCCGCTTTTAGAGGTGGATGGCGTGACCGAAAGCCTGCCCGGCCGCCTCGTGCACGGACTCGCTCAGGGTCGGGTGGGCATGAATCGTGGCTTCGATCTCTTCGTAGGTCGCCTCGAGGGTGATCGCGAGCCCGAGTTCCGCGATCATCTCGGTCGCCTCCGGTCCGATGATGTGCGCCCCGAGAATTTCACCATGCGGCTCGCCGATGATGAGTTTCACAAAGCCCTCAATCTCGCCGATCGCCCGCGCCTTCCCGCTCGCGCTGAAAGGGAACTTGCCGATTCGGAACTTCTTGCCCGATTCTTTCGCGGCTCGTTCCGTCAGGCCGATGCTCGCGACCTGCGGGTGACAATAGGTGCAACCGGGGAACTCGCGCACCTTGCGCGGCTCGATCTCGCCAAACATTCCTTCGACCGCCTGGATCGCTTCCCAGCTCGCGACGTGCGCCAGCCAGGGCGGCCCGATGATGTCGCCCGCCGCGTAAACGCCCTTCGCGCTCGTCTCATAACGGTCGCTCGTCTTGATGTAGCCGCGCTCGGTCAGATCGAGTTTCAACTTTCCGTCAGGCAGAAGCGGCATGACGCCGATCGCGACGAGGCAGATATCGGCTTCGATGGCTTCCGTCGCGATGCCCTCGACCGTGAGGCGGACGCCTTTCCCGGTCGTTTCGGTCTTGGTCGTCTTGGTCTTAGTCAGGAGTTTGATCCCCTGCTTGGTGAGCGATTTCTCAAGCGTTTGCGAGACCTCCGTGTCCTCGACCGGTAAAACGTTAGGCAACATTTCGATCAGCGTCACCTTGGTCCCGAACGCGTTGTAGAAATAAGCGAACTCGACCCCGATCGCGCCCGCGCCGATGATGACCATGCTCTTGGGTTGCGGCTCGAGAATCATCGCCTCGCGGCTGCCAATGACGGTTTTGCCGTTGAAGGGAAAACTTGGGAGCGGACGCGCAACCACACCGGTCGAAACGAGAATGTTCGCGGCTGTATGTGTTTCTTTTTTCCCATCCGCGAGCGTGACGATGACTTCGCCGGCTTTATCCATCGCCGCTTCGCCCCGGATGTAATCGACCTTGTTTTTCTTGAAGAGGAACTCGATCCCGGCAGCGTTCTTATCCGAGACCTCGCGCGAGCGCTTGATCACCTTGCTCCAATCGAAAGAGAGCCCCTCGATCTTGATTCCGAAATCGCCCGCGCGGTGCTTCATCAAATGATAAAGCTCGGCGTTGCGCAGGAGCGACTTAGTCGGGATACAGCCCCAGTTGAGACAGGTGCCGCCAGCGCGTTCCTTTTCCACACAAGCCACTCGTTTCCCCAGTTGCGCGGCGCGAATCGCGCCGACATAACCGGCCGGGCCGCCGCCGATGACGATCAGATCGTATTTCATTCGGCCGCAATTTAACCGGGTCGCCGACCCTGGCGAATCGCCAAGGGCGCGAGCCTAACGGTTCTCGTGTTTCGCGAGCAACTGCTGGAACTGGGGATTGTCGCGCAGCCGCCGCGCGATGGGATCGAGCTTGAGGTTCTCCACCGTGACGTAGCTCGGCTGGGTGAGCAATTCATCGAGCAGGGCAATCCCCTGCGCGGTTTCGCCAGTCAGAATGTAAACCTCGGCCAGCGCGTTTTTCAGATGCGGCCCGGAGAAGGCGTCGAGCGAATCGGGGAGCAACTCGACCGCGCGCTTCGCCTCCGCGATGGCCGCTTCTTTTTCGCCCAGGTGAGCCAGCATCCGGCCGAGCGCGGCGTGACGAGAGGGTTCGTTAGGCGCTTCCCGCAAGGCCGCCGCGGCTTCTTCTTTCGCTTTCCGAAAGGCCGCCTGCGCCGCCTCCGTTTGGCCCATTCCCTCCAGGATGAGGCCCTCGAGCAGATCGACTTCCTTCAACTTATGGTCAAGGCCGGACCGCGCTTCCGCCGGGATCTGGCGCAAGACCTCGAGGGCTTCCGGATATTTTTCGCGAAGCCTCAGGATGTTGGCCTTGGCCAGGGTAACCTGCGCCACGGTGGCTGGATCGACATTTCGCAACTCACCGCTACGGCGCGCCGCGTCAAACTCGGCCAGGCCTTTCTCCGCCACCGTAAGGTCGCCCTTTTCGCCCAGCGCCAGCTGGGATTTAAGCTGCCAGAGACTGGTCGACGTCGGATTGAGGGCGAGGGCGCGATCGATGATTTCCCCGGCCGTCTTGAAATCGCGCTGCATCTGGTAATTGAAAAAAAGATTCTGCAGCGGCCAGGAATCGTTCGGATTCAGGCTCACGGCCTTTTCCAGGTTGGCGGTCGATTCCTTCCATTTCCCCTGGCGGCGCTGGATCGCGCCGATCAAAAGATAGGCCTGGGAGTCGTTAGGCAGACCGGCCCGGGCGATGTTAAACTCGCGCAGCGCGCCGTCGAAATCGCGCGCGCCATAGTAAAGATAGTAGCCGCGCGCGAGATGCGCTTCGGACGATTCCGGCGCCAGCTCCAGCGCACGCTCGGCGTAATGCCGCGCCTGATCGGCCTCGGCCGCGAGCGGCTCGTAAGTGTGATAAACCCAGCTGTGCAGAATGGAGAGGTTCGCCAGCGCCAGGACAAACTTCGGATCGAGCTGGATCGCCCTTTCGTAGAGCTGGATCGCCTGCTTCAGCTTCCCGCGATCCTCCAGGAAGACCTGGAGATTGTGCGCCTCGACAAACGCGAGATAGGCCTCGCCATTCTCCGTCGGTTTGCGCATCATCCGCTCCTCCTCACGCGGCGAGAGCTTGGCCTGCAATTCCTTCGTGATCTTCTGCGCCAGATCGGTCTGGATGGCGAAGACATCGGTCAGATCGCGGTCGTAATCTTGCGCCCAGATGTGCTCGTCTTTCGCGGCGTTGATCAACTGCACATTGACCCGCACTCGATTGCCTTCGCGCCGCACGCTCCCTTCCAAAATCGCGGAGACGCCCAGTTCCTTGCCGATCTGGCGCACGTTTTTTTCTTTTCCGCGATATCCCATCACGGACGTGCGGGAGATCACTTTCAAATCGCCGATCTTCGAGAGGTTCGTCAGGATATCGTCCTGGATGCCGTCCGCGAAATGAGCGTTCTCCGGCTTGTCGCTGAAGTTCTCAAAAGGGAGGACGGCGATCGATTTTTCCATCTTCGTGGCATCGGCCCGGGGCAGGAGAAAAAAGCCCGCGATCGCGGAGGCCAGCACGCCCGATCCGACCAGCAACACGATATTGCGGCGGCGATGACCGTGCCCGAGCGCGGGATCCGGATTGAGCGGCAGCGTCGGCGTGGTCCGGATTCCTTGCGGAGTCACATCAAAAGCCCAGGCGAGCACGAGAGCGAGCGGAAACCCGATGAGGAGGAGAACCACCGTCAGGCGAAGGGTCCAATTCGGCAATTCCCAGGCCGGAAGCACGGCCGAAGCGAGCTGAATGATACCGCCGGCCGCGATGATGTAGGCCACCGCGACCCGATAAACTTTTCGCCGCTTTAATTCGTCAAAAAAAGAACTCATCGCCGATCTAGTCTCGTTGCACGAATGACTTGGACGCAAGTTCTCCCGGCGGCGTTCAACTGTGTTTGCCGCTCTTCTCGATCAGACGCTGGAATTGCGGATCGCTCCGCAAGGGATCCCATGTCGGGTCGTGGCGGAGCTCGGCCAAGGTGATCCCAGCGGGAATTTGCAGCGACCGCGCCAGATCGTCGTGGCGCCGATCCGGCCGGGTGAAAATTTCATGCGCCTGGAGGTAGAGAATGTAGGCCTCTCCGTTCGGCGTGGGTTTGCGCTCGATCCGTTGCTGTTCGCCCGGGGAAAGCGTGGCCTGGAGGGCGGAGGTGATTTCCTGCGCCAGATCGGTCTGGATGGCGAAGACGTCCGTCAGTTCGCGATCGTAAATCTGGGCCCAGAGATGTTTATCGTTCGAAGCGCCGATGAGCTGCACATTCACCCGCACCCGGTTTCCGTCGCGCCGCACGCTTCCTTCCAACAGCGTCGCCACCCCAAGCGCTTTCCCGATTTCGCGCGCTTTCCGCGCCGCCTGATCGCGATAGGGCATGACCGAAGTGCGCGAAATCACCTTCAAGTCGCTGATCCGGGACAGGCTGGTGAGGATGTCGTCCTGGATTCCATCCGCGAAATAGGCGTTCTGGGCGTCGCCGCTGAAGTTGCTGAAGGGAAGAACGGCGATCGATTTATCGAGCTGCCGCGCAAAGCTGGAGGCGAAAGATGAAATAGTCGACGACCGCCGAAATCGTTAGGCCAATCGTTCCGGGGGTGAACAAATTTCTGCGCCGGCCACGGTAGCGGGCGGACATTCCTCCCCGGGTGGCGGCTCCGGTGCGACCTGAATGCCGCCGGGACCGAAGTCAAAAGCCCAGCCGAAAATGAGCGCGATCGGAAACCCGCCCAGGCTGAGACAGACCACCAGCTTGGTCGCCCACGAGGGAAACTCGAGGATGGAAAAAGCGTGACCGCGACCTGGATAATCAGCCAGCCGGCGACGGCGTAGCCGGCCGCGACGCGATAGACTTTGCGCCGCCGCAACTCACATAAAAACCCGTAGAGCCGTGAAGATTGGAATGAGGTTGCCAAATCGACACGTTATTTGCGCCGTTATTTGATACCAGAAGCAAAGACGGTTTGAAAGTGCGGACTCTCTTTTTCGCGCGCGACCACCGTCACTTCGATCTCGCGAAAACCGGCGGACTCGAGCCATTGCTGTAACTGCACTTCGCTGAAGCCGAGCCAGTGATCGGCGTAGAGTTCGCGCGCTTTCTCGAAGCGGTGGCTGAGCAGATCGAGCACGACGAGGCGGCCGCCCTCTTTCAAAATGCGATGCGCCCCGGCGAGGGCGCGCTCGGGATGGATCGCGTGATGCAGCGCCTGGCTCAGGATCGCGAGATCGACCGTCTCCTTTTCAATCGGCGGATCCTCGATGTCGCCGAGGCGGTATTCGAGATTCTTGAAACCGTGTTTTTTCGCAAGCTGGGCGCCGAACTCGACCATCTTGGGCGCGTTATCGATCGCAATCACTTTGCGCGCTTTCTTCGCCAGTAATTGCGAGAGAGTCCCCTCACCCGCGCCGAGATCGGCCACGGTGAGCGGCGGGAGCAGCGCGATCATGGTGTGGGCGAGCGCCTGCCAGGAACGCCCCGGGCAATAGCTGCGACCGAAGCGGCCTGCAAGTTGGTCGAAATATTCGCGCGCCTTGTCCTGGCGTTTGCGCAGGACGACTTTGAGCGCGGTCAGGTCGCGCTGCGTTTCCGGCATCTCGCAGGCGAGGGCTCGGGTCAACTCGCTCACCCTGGCGCGTTGCGGATCGAGTTTTCGGGCGTTCGTTAGGCCATAGTAGACATTCTTCCCGGCGCGGCGGTCTTCCACCACGCCGGCGCGCTTTAATTGCGCGAGGTGGCTCGAGATTCGCGACTGGCCCATCCCGAGGACATCCTGCAACTCCGCGACCGAGAGCTCCTCCTCTTCCAGGAGCAGAATCAGGCGGAGCCGGGTCGGGTCGGCCAGGAGCCGAAGGAAATTTATGGTTGACGCTGGAATCCAGACACGATATATCGACGTATCATGATTGGTCAATATGATCGATCGCCTTTCTGCCAGGTTTTAACTCTAGCCAACCTCTCCTTTTCTTATGCTTCGTCGTTTCATTTTTGCTTCCGAATCCGTCGGTGAAGGCCACCCGGATAAAGTCTGCGACACCATCTCCGATGCGGTCCTCGACGCCTGTCTCGAACAGGATCCGAAAAGCCGGGTCGCCTGCGAAACTTTCGCCAAAAGCCACACCGTCATCGTCGGCGGCGAGATCACGATCCCGAATTTGCCGGAAAACGAGTCGCTCGAATCCGTCGTTCCGATCGACTCGATCGTGCGCAACGCCGTGCGTGAGATCGGCTACGTAAATGACGACGACGTTTTTCACGCCGACAAGATCGACATTCAAAACATCATCACTCGCCAGAGCCCCGACATCGCGCAGGGTGTAAACGCGAGCGACGCCGAGGGCAAAGGCCACGCCGAACAGGGCGCGGGCGACCAGGGTTTGATGTTCGGTTTTGCCTGCGACGAGACGCCGGAATTGATGCCGGCGCCGATCATGTTTGCCCATCGCCTCGGCCGCGAATTGACCCGCATCCGCAAAAGCGGCAAAGCGCGCTGGCTCCGCCCCGATGCGAAGTCGCAGGTCTCGGTCATTTACGAAGGCGGCATTCCCGTGGGCATTTCGAACGTCGTGGTTTCCACCCAGCATGCGAAAGACGTCAAGCAGTCCGAGATTCGCAGCTTCATTATCGAGGAAGTGATCCGGAAGATATTGCCTAACGAGATGTTGAACGAGGCGACGCAATTCCTGATCAACCCGACCGGCAGTTTCGTGACCGGCGGACCGGAAGGCGATACCGGGCTGACGGGACGCAAAATCATCGTCGACAGCTACGGCGGCTGGGGCCGGCACGGCGGCGGCGCTTTCTCGGGCAAGGACCCGAGCAAGGTAGACCGGAGTGCCGCGTACATGGCGCGCTGGGTGGCGAAAAACGTGGTCGCTTCCGGCCTCGCGAAACGCTGCGAAATCCAGTTTGCCTACGCCATCGGCTATCCGAACCCGGTGAGTATGAACATCAACACCTTCGACACCAATTCGGTGCCGGAAGAAGCGATCGAGAGCGCGGTGAACAAAATCTTTTCCTTCAAACCGGCCGAGATCGTGCAGCAGCTCGATCTGCTGCGCCCGATTTACAGCAAAACGACTAACTACGGACACTTCGGCAAGGACGATCCCGATATCACCTGGGAAAAAACGGACAAGGCCGCCGAACTCAAGAAACTCGCCAAGTAACTTTCAATTTAAAAATCATGAGCACAAAAACCGCTACCAAAACGCAGACTAACGACTACAAGATCGCCGACATCAGCCTCGCTGAATGGGGCTGCAAGGAAATCTCCATCGCCGAGAAGGAAATGCCCGGCCTGATGTCGATCCGGGAGAAATACGCGCCCGGCAAACCGCTCCAGGGCGTACGCGTGACCGGTTCGTTGCACATGACGATCCAGACCGCGGTGTTGATCGAGACGCTGGTCGACCTCGGCGCCGATGTGCGCTGGGCGAGCTGCAACATTTTTTCCACCCAAGACCACGCCGCCGCCGCAATCGCGCAGGCGGGCGTGCCGGTCTTCGCCTGGAAGGGTGAGAGCCTTGAGGAATACTGGTGGTGCACCAACCAGGCGCTTTCGTTCCCGGACGGCAAAGGTCCGCAGATGGTGGTCGACGACGGCGGCGACGTCACCCTGCTCATTCACAAAGGCTACCAGCTCGAAGAAGGCAGCGACTGGGCGAAATCGCCTGGCGAAAGCAAGGAAGAGCAGTGCATCAAGGATCTCCTCCTCGAAGTGAATCGCGAGACTCCGTTCCGCTGGCATGAGACGGTTAAGGAATGGCGCGGCGTCTCGGAAGAGACGACGACCGGCGTGCATCGCCTTTATAAGATGCAGCAGCAAAATCAGCTGCTCGTCCCGGCGATCAACGTCAACGACTCGGTCACGAAATCGAAGTTCGATAATCTTTACGGCTGCCGGCATTCGTTAGTCGACGGACTCAACCGCGCGCTCGACGTTATGATCGCGGGCAAAGTCGCGGTCATTTGCGGTTACGGCGACGTCGGCAAAGGCTGCGCGCAATCGCTCCGCGGCCAGGGCGCGCGCGTCGTCATCACCGAGATCGATCCGATCAACGCGCTCCAGGCGGCGATGGAAGGCTACCAGGTCACGACGGTCGAAGACACCTTAGGATGGGGCGACATTTACGTCACCACCACCGGCAACGTCGACGTCATCACTCTTGCCCACATGGACGGAATGAAAGACCAGGCGGTGGTTTGCAACATCGGCCATTTCGACAACGAAATTCAGGTCGATCCGCTCAACGAGCGCAAAGACATCGAGCGCCTCAACATCAAAGCCGGCGTCGACAAATATACCTTCAGCGACGGGCACGCGATCTTCATGCTCGCGGAAGGCCGCCTCGTGAACCTCGGCTGCGCCACCGGCCACCCGAGCTTCGTCATGTCGAACTCCTTCTCCAACCAGGTCCTCGCCCAGCTCGATCTCTGGAAAAACAAGGACACCTACAAGGTCGGCGTTTATGTCCTGAGCAAAGAGCTCGACGAAGAAGTCGCCCGTCTGCATTTGCAGAAGATCGGCGTGAAACTCACCACCCTGAGCCCGAAGCAGGCCGAGTATCTCGGCGTGCCGGTCGAGGGGCCCTACAAGTCAGAGCACTACCGCTACTAAATGCGCTCCCGGGCGCGCCTCCCAGAGGGAAGCATCTAGATGGGCGCTTCCTTGGCGCTCTCGTCTTGCGAAGGACGCGCCTCCGGCTCGATAAATTCTTCCTGCGGTTCGCTCGTGACGGCTTTCGTCGGGTGCTTCTCGGTTTCCTTAGGATCAGATTCTTCCATGCTTTAACAACGGGCCGGAACCCCCGTCCGGCCGTCGCCTAGAGCAGATGCAGCGGGGGCAGATAGAAGAATAGAACCGCGATGATGAGGTAGACCGAGAGCAGTTGCACGCCCTCGAGCCAGTTGCTTTCTCCGTCGCCGCTGATCTGGCCCACGATCCAAACCGAGAGCACGATGGAAGCGACTTCCGGGAGGGAAAACTCCAGCGTCATCGGCGCACCCAGCGCGTAGGAGGCGAAGACCAGCACCGGGGTAACGAAGAGGGCGATCTGCATGCTGGAGCCGGTCGCGATGCTCAGGCTCAGGTCCATCTTGTTTTTCCAAGCGGCCCAGACGGCCGTGGAATGCTCCGCCGCATTGCCGACCAGCGCGACGACCACGACGCCGACAAACATCTCCGTCAGTCCGAGCGAGTGCCGGGCTGACTCGATCGAGCCCACCAGAAATTCGCTCAACAGAGCGATGAAAGCAGTCGCGACGCCGAGCGCAGTGAGCGATTGCCAGAGCGGCCAATGCCCCTCGGCGCTCTCCTTTTCATCGGCCGGCCCGGCGAAAAGTTCGCGATGAGTGAAGAGATGGAAGAAGAGCATACAAAAATAAGTCAGCAACAGAACCGCCACGATCGCGAGCGACAGATCCTGCTCGGCCTCGAGCGTCCATCCGGCTCGGCTGGAAGCGGCGGCGCGATGAAAAACGGTCGGGATGAGCAATTGCGCCCAGGCCCAGCGCCGTCGGGGAAATTCGGGCGGCCGTGCGGTTGAAGGTCTGTTTGCGGTGGCGAATCCCGCCGACCAAAATCGACGCGCCCAGCACGGGTAGGAGATTGCCGATGATCGAGCCCGTGATCGAAGCCCTTGACCACGCCGGTCAGGCCCTTGCTCAGTGCGACCAGCGCGATGATCAGTTCGGCCGCATTCCCAAAGGTCGCATTGAGAAAACCGCCGATGCCGGAACCGGAACGAGCCGCCAGTTGCTCGGTCGCGCGACCCATCCAGCCGCCCAGGGGGATGATCGCGATCGCCGAGACGATGAACAATGCCGCGCCACTCGCCCACCCCGGCACGTAACGGAGCGCGATCGCCACCGGCACCGCGAGGAGGAGAATGTCGAGATAGGAGAATGACCAGCTCTTCCGCTTTGCGCGCGCCATCCTCCACAGAAGCCTCGCGTCCGCTTTTGCTCAAACACCTTTCAACTCCTAGGGAGTAAACTTGTAGATTGCGCCTTCGCCATCTTCGCCGCCGTGCACGGTGGCGCCGAAGAAACTCCCCGCGCCATCTTCCACCATTCCGGCGTAGGGAAAGGCTCCGTCCGGTGAGTCCGCGAAACTGTGCGCAACGCTCTCGGTCCAAGTCCCGTTAGGCCCGGGCGCGAGTTTAGAGCGTGTCATGCACTTTGTTGCAGATAAATCTGTACTTTTTACTCACGATCAAGCATCACGCTTGGGATGGGACAGAAAGTATTCAAGACGCGCGGAACCAAGACCGATTACGCGAGTGATGTGAGCGATGAAGAGTGGGCGTTTTGCGCGCCTTATCTGACGCTGATGAAAGAGGATGCGCCGCAGCGTGAATATACCTCGCGCGGGCTCTTTAATGCGGTGCGCTATATGGTGCGTGCCGGGTGTCCCTGGCGGATGATTCCCAACGATTTGCCGCCTTGGAGTACGGTGCAGCAACAGGCGCAGCGCTGGATTGCCGCCGGTTGCTTTGAAGCCATGGCGCATGATTTGCGCGAGGTGCTGCGGCTGGTGGTGCAGAAGACGGCGGCGCCTTCGGCGGTGATCCTGGATGGGCGCACCCTGCAGTCGACCCCGGAAAGCGGGAACCGCGGGGGTTACGATGGATACAAGCGCAAGAAGGGCTCCAAAGTGCATCTCGCGGTCGACACTCTGGGCCATCTTCTGGCGGTGAAAGTAACCCCGGCCAACGAACAGGAACGCGCCCAGGTCGGGGCCCTCCTGGAGGAGGTCCAGCAAGCCACGGGGGAGAAAGTCACGGTGGCCTTTGCCGACCAGGGTTACACCGGAGAAGAACCCGCCGCGCAAGCTGCCCAACAAGGAATCCGGCTGATCGTGGTCAAGCTGGCGGAGGCGAAAAAAGGCTTTGTCCTGCTGCCCAAACGCTGGGTGGTCGAACGCTCCTTTGCTTGGGCCGCGCGCTTCCGTCGCCTCGCCAAAGACTATGAACGGCTCCCTTCCTCCCTCGCAGGCCTGCACTGGCTCGCTTTTCTCACTCTCATGCTTAACTCCATCTTTCATCGAAGTGCATGACACGCTCTAAAGATGGTCCCGCTGCCGAGGCCGCCTTCGCTCGTCGTGCCGTAGAGATTTCCGGCCGCGTCGAAAACGAGATTGCTAATGGAACTGTGGCCGACATTCCTCAGCCGGAAGCTATGGAGAACCGTTTCGCTCCATTCGCCGGAAGTCGTGGGCGACAACTGGTAAACAACCCCCAGCCCGTGCGCCCCGCCGTAGTAGGTCGTTCCGTAAATATTACCAGCCGCATCGAAAAGCACCGCGCCGTAAGGAAAGACTCCGTCCGGCGCGCCTTGAAAGGAATACAGGGTCTTGAAATCCCACTCGCCCGATTGCGCCGGAGTCAGTTGAAAGACAATCCCGCTCCCGTGCAGCCCGCCGGTAGTGGCCGTTCCGAAAATGCGTCCGCCCCGCAGCACCAGCTTGCCCGCGGAGCCCGAGGAACCATCCGAACCGCCGGTAAAAGTGTGGATGACGCGCAAGGCATAACCGCCACTCGACCGCGGGCGCAGCAGATAGATCGTGCCCAGCCCATTCGCACCGCCGATCGGCGTCATCCCGTAAACGTTGCCGCGTTTATCCACCGCCACCCGCGCGCCAGGGCCGGCGCCGTCAGCTCCTCCTGTAAAAGCATGGATGACCCGCTGCGTCCAAGTCTCGCCCGACTTGATCAGCTTGTAGGTCACGCCACATCCGCCTTCACAACTTCCCGAGCCGCCCGTGACCGCTGTTCCATAGAGATTGCCCGCGCTATCGAGCGTCACGCCTTTGTAGGGCTCGCCCCCATCCGCCCCGCCAGTGAAATTGTAGAGCACAGAGTAAACCCAGCCATCGGCAGTGGGCGACAATTGCCAGACGGTTCCACCACCAAATTCGCCGCCGATTATGGCAGTGCCGTAAAGGTTTCCGGCCGCGTCAATCGCGACGTCGGTGTCAGTGTATTCGCCCTCGTCGTCGCCCGCCAGCGAGTAGATCACCTCCGTGCTCGCCGCTCGACCCGTCGTGCCACCACCCAAAAACGCCGCGAGCACAAATGCGCTCGCAGCCCAATACAACACCCTAACGAACCCAGTCGTCCGAGCCCACTTCCCCGCCGTTCCAGTCGCAGTTTCCCACGACCCACTTGATGCGCCGCAGTCATGGCTCGGCTTAACAAAAAAATGAAGGGTCTGCACAGCACAAAAAAGCGCCGCCCGGAAGAGTCAGTAAATGTAGGGCTCGGAGAGCTGAAACGCGTTCCGGACCAGCTCAATCCGCGGCGGTTGCCTGCCCAGGATCGTGACTTCCACGACATCGAAGCGAAAGAGAATTTCGGGATCGCCCAGCAAACGCAACCAGGCCAGCGCGCCTAACGAGATCCGGCGCTGCTGGCTCGCGTGGACCGCCTCCAGCGGGCGGCCGAAATCCTCTCGCGTCCGCGTTTTCACCTCAACGAAAACGAGCGTATCACGGTCTCGGCAGACCAAGTCGATCTCGCCACCCTGCCGGCCCCGGAAATGGCGGTAAAGGATTTTGAAACCATGACGCCGGAGATGGCGTGCGGCCAGTTTTTCGCCGCGGTCACCGAGGCGGAGGTGAGCCGGTTTAAAAGGCAAAAACCGGCTGCGCCACCGGCTCAAACGAGCGGCGATGGATCGGGCAGGGACCGTGTTCATGGAGTCTCCGGAGATGCAGTTCGGTGCCGTAACCTTTGTGCTGGCTGAAACAATACTGCGGGAAACGCGCGCAGAATTCACGCATCAAAGTGTCGCGCGTCACTTTCGCGATCACGCTCGCGGCCGCGATGCTTAGGCTCAGGCAATCGCCGTCGACGAGCGCGGTCTGCGGGAGCGGAAACGGGAACACCGGCAGGCCGTCGATCAGGGCGTGCTCGGGCAATGTCGTCAGGCCGGCGACCGCGATTCGCATCGCCTCGTGCGAGGCGCGGAGGATGTTAATCCGGTCGATCTCGAGCGAGTCGACGATCCCGACCGCCCAGAGGATCTCGGTGTGATTCGTCAGGGAGCGGTAAATCTTTTCCCGCAGATCGGGCGAAAGCTGCTTGGAATCCTTTAGCTTGCGATGCCGGAAACGCTCGGGGAGAATCGCGGCCGCGGCCACGACCGGGCCGGCGAGCGCGCCGCGACCGGCTTCATCGATCCCGGCAATGCGGACCACGCCTAACGAAGCCCGGAGTTTTTTCTCGTGTCGAAATCCGCAGCGCATCTCTGCGGCGAATTCTATCCGCAGATTACGCAGATTACCGCAGATTATTTTTTGGAAACGCAGTTGACGCAGATCATCTGCGTAAATCTGCGAACAAAAACTATTCCCGAACCGCGGTCGCTTCCTTGCCCTTGCGATCGCGCAGATAATTCAGCTTGGCGCGACGAGCCTTGCCCTGCTTTTCCACTTCCACCTTCGCGATGCGCGGGGAATGAATCGGGAAGACGCGCTCGACCCCTTCGCCGTAGGAAATGCGGCGGACGGTAAAGGTCTGGTTAATCCCGGTGCCTTTGCGGCCGATGCAGATGCCGCTGAAAATCTGGATCCGTTCCTTGTCGCCTTCGCGCACGCGGGTGTGCACGCGCACGCCATCGCCCACCTTGAATTTCGTCACGTCGGTCTTTTGCTGCTCTTTGGCGAGGGTATCGATGATGTTCATATTTGGCTCCTCCGGCGGAAAACGGGGGCCGGATACGTAGCGCGACTCTGTCCAATTGTAAAGGGTCGCCCGTGCCTCAAGATTTCCCTCGGGCCTCGTCTGTTGGCTGGTAAAATTCCTCCAGTCCAATGAAAAAACTGATTCTTTCGCTCGCTCTTCTTGCACTCGTCCCGGCTTCCGCGCAAAGGAGCCCCGATCCCATGCTCAACCTCAGCGTGGGGGTGAAAACCGGCGATCAGGTCCAGCCGCAGGTTCGGCCCACACCGGGTGGCGGTTGTTAAATCAACTGGTTCGATAACGACCCGAACGGCAACCCGCCCTTGGGCTACGACGTTTACATGCAGCGGCTCGACGCGGCTGGCGTCGCGCCATGGGCGGACGGCAGCATCCCGCTTCGCCGACCTTTGGGTTTCCTCGGTTCTATCCTCGAAGTCGCGCCTCGACCTGCGTCTCTCCTCGGAAGGGCTGGCCCTGGCGGCGTGGAGCGACGGCCGCAACGATGGCGGCGATATCTACGCCCAGGATATCAAACCTGATTGCAGCCTCGGTCAGTAGCCGACACCGCCTGCGGTAGCCGGGATCGCTGAATCCCGGCTACACCTTAGCAGCCTAACGATTCTCGACCAGGCGCGGCGGAAGCGCATCGAGGCGGTCGCTCACCATTTGCATTTGCGCAGCCTGCTTTTCGAGCATTGACCTTAAGGCGGCGATCTCTTTCCCCTGTTCCTCCACTTTGCGATGCTCCTTGAGAAACTCATTTAGCAACATCGCGTTCACCGCTTCGTACCGTACCGTGTAGGGCTTGCCCTTTTCATCCCGCGCCACCAGATCGGGATCGACTTTCGCGACTTGCTCGGCGACGAGCCCAAATTGGGGGATGGCGTTAGGATCTAACTCTTTCTTGTAACGGAAGGTTACCGGCTGGAGAGACAGGATCGCGTCGCTCTCACTCTTCATCGGCTTGATCGCTTCCTTATAGCGCGCTGATGAGGTGATTGTTCCCAATTGACCATCCGGGTTGATGACCACTCCCACGCCATCGGCCACAGTCGCTCCGCTGATGCCGGCGATGCGGGCCATCAGGTGCGTTCCTCTGGTACCGATGCGGATCGCCCCCTCATCCTGCTTCGATCCGATGTTGCCAATCATAATGTTGTCGCTCCTCCGGCATCGACTGCCGGCCGAATCGCCGAGGGCGATATTGTGGGAGGCTCCTCTGATATTCACTAATGCATTAAGACCGATGGCGGTGTTGTAGCTACCCGTGTCATTAGACACGAGGGCCGAAACGCCGAGTGCTGTATTGCCGATACCAGAGAAATTGGAGTAGAGTGCCTGGTCTCCGACTGCCGTGTTGTAATTGCCCGTAATGTTGTAGAACAGGGAGTTAACTCCGGCAGCAGTGTTGGCGAACCCGGTCGTATTATTCAGCAACGCGCTGTGGCCGGTAGCAGTGTTCGCGACACCCGTTGTGTTGTTTGAAAGCGCGGCCGTACCAGTCGCGGTGTTGGCGCCGCCGGTCGTATTGTCGGCGAGAGCGTACCAGCCGGTCGCGGTGTTTCCGCTGCCGCTGGTGTCGGCAAAGAGCGCGTGAAAACCAATGGCTACATTGCCGATCCCGGTCGTCAGGCCAAAGAGCGCGTCCTCCCCAAGCGCGGTATTTTCGTTTGGATAACCCCCACCCGGCGGCGGATTTACCGCGAGCGCAGCGGGCACAAGGAGGATGCAGGCGAAGACTAGAATGCAGGTGGTTTTGGTGAGTGGGTTTTTCATGGGTTGCTCCTTTAGCGGGCAGCTTGGGCAGGCGAGCGCTTGTGAGTCAAGTTAATTGAAGGGACGATTCCACCTCAGGCGGATGTCGTTCGCGCTTCTTAAACTCGAACCGGCACCCGTCGCGCCAGGCGCCAGGGCGTGTTTGCGGGCTGGCTCTCTGACGCTCTCCTTTCGTTAGATCTTGCTTCTTCTTTTGGCTTTTCCGCCAGCACAGCTTCTGAGTAGGAATAGTAGCGCCGGGCCGCGCGGTATCAAAAAGGAACCCATGAAATCACTCCGCCTCATCCTGCCGGTCCTGCTGTCGCCGGTACTCCTCATCCTAACGAATAAACCCCTCTCGCCGGCAGCCGCGCCTTGGAACCTAGATCCGATCAGCTGCACCTTCAGCAACCTCCCGGACGGCGCTATCGTGAATCTGAACGGCCACAACTTTCAAGCCAGCAACAGCGGGGCGAGGATGGCAACGATTTCACGCTGACACCGCGCCGTCGCCGCGCAGGTCGGGAGAACAACGATTGTCAATCCTCGTGCACCCCACCGCTGCATCGACAGAGCGATGCCCTCCAGCACCCCCCGAACCGCACTTGAGGTGAGGGAAGCGTTCGCCGCCTCTCCGAAGGTGTAGTGAACGAGTTCTGCGATTTCTGCTCTCCCGGGAACGACGAAGCGATCTCTTCGAGGAAGGCGGCGGGCCCCCTCGCCGTTTGTGGTTTCTTGCCCGGCCGTTATACTGACGACCGCCGCACCCGTAGCTCAACTGGATAGAGTGACGGCCTCCGAAGCCGTAGGTTGCGCGTTCGAGCCGCGCCGGGTGCACTCCCTCTGAAAACCGCTTTTCATGAGTAAAATTGTCG
>JALYQE010000032.1 GCA_030855965.1 Verrucomicrobiota bacterium
GCGAATGGAAATCGCCGATCGTGAAGTTCTTCTCCGAGGCGGAAAAGGCCGCGCTGCAAAGCAAGCTGGCGCTCGAGGAAGGCGATCTCATTTTTTTCGGCTCCGACAAATGGGAGATCGCGACCGAGGTCCTCGGCCGCCTCCGGCTCCGCGTCGCGGAGATCCAGGGCCTAACGAAGGGCGCCGAGGAGCTCGACTTTCTCTGGGTGACGGAATTCCCGCTCCTGCAACACGACGCCGCGGAAGACAAATGGAACGCGGTCCATCATCCTTTCACCCGTCCGCACGCCGACGATCTCGGGTTGCTCGAAGAAAAACGTTTCGGTGAAATGCGTGCCGAAGCCTACGACGTCGTCCTCAACGGCGTGGAAATCGGCGGCGGCAGCATCCGGATTCATGAGCCCGAGTTGCAGGCGAAGATGTTCGCCGTCCTCGGCGTGAACGAGGAAAACCAGCAAATCATGTTTGGCCATTTGCTCCGCGCTTTTCGGTTAGGCGCACCGCCACATGGCGGAATCGCGCTGGGCCTCGACCGGCTCGTCATGCTCATCTGCGGCGAGCACTCCATCCGCGACGTGATGGCTTTCCCAAAAAACAACCGGGGCCAGGATTTGATGTCGCAATCGCCTGCCGACGTCGATCCGCGGCAACTGCGCGAGCTCGGGGTCAGACTCGCGGAAGAGAAAAAGTCCTAGGCGATCCGCCAATCAGCGCATCGCGCCGGCCATCACGTCGGTCGGGCTAAAGGCAATCGGGAAAGGCTCGAGCGGCATCGGGTCATCGTGCTCGAGGAATTCGCGGCAAAGCGCAAAGAGACCGGCGCGAGTCGTGCATCGGCGAATCTGGTGCAGAAAGGAGCCGGTCGGCTCGACCCCGAGCCCGATGAAGTTCATGTATTTCTTCATCTTGTTTACCTGGCTGATTTCGCGAATGCCGGGAGCGCAAACCGCTTCGTAGAGCGCATGCACATATTCGAGCACGTCGCGTCCGGTCGGCCGGAAAACAGGATCGCCGCCGCGTTGCTCGCGGATTTGGCGAAAGAGCCACGGATTGCGGATGACTCCGCGCCCGATCATGAGCCCGCGCGCGCCGGTCAGCGCGAGGACTTCGTCTGCTTTCGCGGCCGAATAGATATTGCCGTTGGCCAGCACCGGGCATCGGAGCGCGGCCACGGCGCGAGCGATGAAGTCGTAACGCGGCGCGCTGCGATACATTTCCTTCACGGTGCGGGCGTGGATGGTGAGAAGATCGAGCGAGTAGCGGGCGAAGATGGGGAGGAGTTCGTCGTCGAAAATCTCGGTGTCGTCGAAGCCGATCCGCGTCTTCACCGTGAACGGGATGTCGATCGCGGCCCGCAGCGCGCCGAGGATTTGGTCGATCCGCTCAGGGTCGCGCAGCAGTCCGCCGCCGGCGCATTTGCGATACACGACCGGGACGGGGCAACCGAGATTGAGATCAATCGCGGCGACAGGGTGCTGCTGCAATTCGCGCGCGGTGCGGACCAGCGCCGCGATATCGTTGCCGATCATCTGCGCGATGACGGGGCGGCCAGTCGGGTTCTTGGTGATGGAAGCGAGGATGTCGCGATCGAGCCGCGAATCGGGCAGGACGCGAAAGTATTCGGTGAAATAGACGTCGGCATTCCCGTAGCCGCCGATCAGACGCATGAAGCGCAGGTCGGTGACGTCCTGCATCGGCGCGAGCGCTAGGATAGGCTCAGGGTTGCGGAGGAGGTTCTGGAATTCGGTTCGGGCGTTCACAACGAACGAGGAAGCGCCATCCTAGCACGTTCAGGTAGTGGCGCTCTCGACAGAATTTCCCTTCATTACTCCAATCACCTCGTGAGATCGAAATTGCCGGAACTCAGGCAACGGGCCTTGGAACTGCCTCACGACGAGCAATTGAGACTCGCCCGCACTCTTCTGGAGAGGAGCGAGGCGACCGGCGATTCACAAGTGGACGCGGTCTGGGAAGATGAGATCGAGCGCCGGATTCGGAGCATCGACGCGGGCATCGCGCAGAGCCGCCCGTTCTCACAAGTGGTGGCGGAGATTGATCGCCAACTTGGCGGATGAGGCTCGTCATTCTTGGCGAAGCTGCGCGGGAATTCTCTGAATCGGTTGCCTACTACGAATCCAATCCTATGCTGCGATCCGAGTTTATGCGGTGCATGCCCCACTTTCTCTTGCTGACACTCACAGCATTTGGTCAGGCGAGCGCGAATGATCGGTGGAGTGAGGTTGACCGAATCAGCGCTGCGGCGGTTGCTTCCGGCAATTTCTCCGGCGTTTCTGTCGCGATCCTTGGGAAAAACACGTCGTTCGTTCGCGGCTATGGGCAAGCGGACCGCGAAAGTGGCCGCGCCGTGACGCCGGAGGACACGTTTCATCTTGGGTCGGTGAGTAAGCTCTTCACGGCGATCGCCGTGGTGGAGTTATGTGAGCAGGGCGTGCTAGGGCTGGATCAGGAAGCGAGTCAATGGCTGACGGAGCTGCCCGCCGCCGAATGGAAAGGCGTCACGCTCCGTCGCCTCCTTTCGCACAGTTCCGGGGTGCCCGAATACGACAAAGCTGAGTTTAAAAAGATCACGTCGAGCGCGGTGGATCCGAACACTAGCTGGACGCTTGAGCGCCTGGCCGGGCGCCGCCCGGAGTTCACTCCGGGCGAGCAATGGCGCTACAGCAACGCTGGCTTCAACCTGCTTACGTTGATCGTGCAACGGGCATCGAAGGAGTCTTATGGGCGTTTTCTTTCGAGCAGCATCGCGGGCCCGATGAAGCTGTCGAGCGTCCATCTTTGCTCGGAAGAGCCGGCGGGAACAAAGGCGAGCAAAGGCTATATCAAGGGTGAGCAGGGCTATGAATCGAACGCGCTCTGGAGATTGCCGAGCTTGAAGGGCGAGGGCGGCGTCTGCGCCACGCCCGGCGATTTGGCCCGCC
>JALYQE010000260.1 GCA_030855965.1 Verrucomicrobiota bacterium
GCGAGAAACTGATCGTGCGCGAGCAGGTGGTGAAATTGCCGACCGACTACGGCGATTTCGAGCTCCACATGTATCGCTCCACCGTCGACAACGCCCATCACCTCGCGCTCGTGAAAGGCAAAATCTCCAAGTCCAAGCCAACGCTCGTGCGCGTCCACAGCGAGTGCCTGACGGGCGACGTTTTTGGTTCGAGACGCTGCGATTGCGGCAACCAACTGCACGCCGCGCTGAGCCAGATCAGCGAAGCCGGCGGCGTTTTGGTTTATATGCGGCAGGAAGGTCGCGGCATCGGCCTGGCGGCGAAAATTCACGCCTACAAGTTGCAAGAGGAAGGTCTCGATACGGTGGAAGCGAACGCCAAGCTCGGCTTCGCCGGCGACCTGCGCGATTACGGCATCGGCGCGCAGATTCTGCACGATCTCGGAGTGCGGAAATTTCGTTTCCTCACCAATAATCCAAAGAAAGTGGTCGGCCTCGAAGGCTACGGCATCCAGATGGTCGAACAGGTGCCAATCCGGAGCGCGCCCAATCCGCACAACGCCAAATATCTCGAAACTAAACGAGTGAAAATGGGGCACCTGCTTTAAACAGTGGCCATACAGACAATGTCGAAATTAGTTCCGCCAAGGCCGCGCATTATCAATATGAAGCGCGGGTTCGTGCTCGTCGCGAGTCAGTTCAATGCGAAGTATGTCCAGGGCCTCGTCACGCACTGCACCGACGAGCTGCGCGCGCTTTCGCCCGCCTCGAACGTGGTGTTGCATCTCGTGCCCGGCGCTTTTGAAATCCCGATCGTGGTCCAGGAAGTGGCCCGGCAAAAGAACGTCGACGCGATCGTGGCGTTAGGCGTAATCCTGAAAGGCGAAACCCCTCACGCCGAACATCTCGGCGATTCGGTCACGCAGGCGCTGCAGCAGGTTGCGCTCGAGCACGGCATCCCGGTGATCAATGTCGTCCTTAGTCTCCTCGACGAAGACCAGGCCCGGAAACGCTGTTTGGAGGACAAGATCAATCGCGGCACCGAAGCAGCGCGCGCGGCCTTCGAAATGGCGAACCTCCTCGCCGAACTGCGCAAGTAGCATGGGCAAACGCCACGCCGCGCGCCGGGCCGCGCTTCAATACCATTTCTGGCGCGATCTTCATGGCGGCGAGGGGCCGGAAAAGATTGAGGAGTTCTGGGAGCTATGCCCGGCGAAAACCAAGGTGCAGCTCTTTGCCCAGCCGCTGATCGACGGCATGCTCGCGCACCTGCCCGAGATCGATGAGCGCATCACCCGCTACTGCGAGAATTACGAATTCCGCCGCATCTCCGCGGTCGACCGCAACGTGCTGCGACTGGGAATTTTCGAGATGTTTTACCGGGACGACATTCCACCGGTCGTCTCGATCAACGAAGCGATCGAGCTGGCGAAAGAATTCGGCGGGCCGGACTCCGGGCGTTTCGTCAACGGCATCCTCGACCGGGTAAAAAACGATCTCTCCCGGCCGCTGCGGGAAGCAGCTCCGCCCGAAGACCGGGACGAGAAGGACGATTCGTAGCGCCTTTTACTCGTTAGACCGGCTTCTGGATCAGGCCGACGCCGCAAAAATCCTGGTAAACCATTCCCGGCGTTTCCAGCGCGGGGACGTTGTGGTTCAGCGAAATCACTTCGACCTCGGGATGTGACTCGCGCCATTCCTGCAGCGCGCGCCGGACGCCGCCCTCGCCGGTGACATCAAAGCTGGCTGCGAATTCACTCGTGTCATGAAGCACGATGAAACCGCCCGCCGCGAGCGCCGGATACCAGGCCTCGATCTCATTCAGCGTCTGCCGGTACTCATGAGAGCTATCGAGAAAAACCAACTCCGGCGCGCCGGCCAGATACTCGTGGGCCAAGTCGGGCGACGCGGGGTCGAGCGAGCTGCGCAATTCCACCCTCACCACCTCCGCGAGGCCGGCGCGCTCCAGCCATTCTCTCGCGAAATGGCAAAGCGGTTCGTCGATTTCGAAACTAAAAAGACCGTGCGGCGCGTGCATCTGCCGCAGATAAAAACCGAGCAGCAACGAGGAGTAACCGGCGTGCGTGCCCAGTTGCACGATCCGCTGGATCCCGCTCCCCATTACCATTCCATGCAGGAACGACATTATAGGAACGACGCATTCGCCGATCAGGTTCTGGCGCGTGGTCTCGGCAAACCAATCTTCCATCAACTGCCATTCCTCGTCGCTCAGGCTGGCAAAAATCGGCGGAACATAATTACTCCGGGGCAGCCGGTGCCACCAAAAGCGCGGCTCCGGCGAGTCGGAAAGTGAAAGGGAGCGGCGCGCTTTTTCATGACCGGCCATAGCCGAGCAACTTCAAGTGCCGTCCCGCTTGCGCAAGTTGAGAATGAGCGTCATGCGCTCACGGTGCGGCCTGGCCGGCGCTCTGGGGAGCGCGTGCGCCTCGCACGTTTCGTTGGGCGCCCCGCCCAACGGCTGCGCGTTGGAATCGGGTGGAAAGATCCCTGCCGCGAGGCGCGCACTCTAACGTGGGAGCGCCACGCGCTTTCCAGGCTCAGCGCTTTGCAGCCTTACCTTCCTTAACCAGAACGCGCCCACTGCCTCGATCCTGCCTAGGGCGCAGCATGGCTGGCCCAAGTTCGTTTCCCGGCCGGCGGCCACAGGATTCGCCCGAGCCGAATGCTTCCCCGCTCCAGAATCATGTAACTGGCATAAGCGACGGCAAAAAGCAGCGCCAGCGCGAGCGGAAACACCACCATGGCGTGCCACGGTTCCGGCAGCCCTTGCGCCACCGGGATGCGATGCAACAGGTCC
>JALYQE010000301.1 GCA_030855965.1 Verrucomicrobiota bacterium
GTGCCGCCGCCGAAAAAGATCGTCTTCGGCTGCAGCGCGGTTGTTCCCAATTCCGCCACCACCGCCTCGCAAAAGCGCATCACCTGCGCGGGGTCGGCCCGCTCTTTATAAAAGGCGCAGTAGGGACAAATCCGGGCGCAAAACGGGATGTGCACATAGATGTGCCGCACCGCGGCGACGGCCGCGGCGGAGTTGTCATTCGCTCCCTCGCCCATAGAGTCCACCATCGTCGCTCGCCTCTTCCGCTCAATTGCTTTTCTGGTCGCCGGCGTCGCGGGCGCGGCCGCGCAGGGCCTCCCGCCACCGGAACCCCCGCCTCCAGCGCCGACTCCTTCGGTGGTTTATCGCGCACATAACCCGGACGCGATCGCCGGCTACGAGACCAACCCCGAGCTCGTTAGGCGAATGACCGATGCGCTTATCCTCGCCGTCACTCGCCAGCCCGACATCGCCCGCGCCTGGCGCTCGCTGGTCAGGCCTAGCGATCGCGTCGGGATCAAGATCTCGGCCGCCGGCGGTGAACTTTTCACCACCCATCGCGAGATCGTGAACACGATCGTCGACGGCCTCGTCGCCGCCGGGCATTCCCGCCGCGACATTATCGTCTGGGATAAATCGCTCGGCGGAATCCGCGAAGCCGGCTACACCGGCAAAGAAGGCTATCAGCTGAAGTCGATTCCACCGCGCGACGGCTACGACCCGAAGGCGATCGTCTCGGCGCCGTTTCTCGGCAACCTCATCTGGGGCGATTTCGAATACTCCGGCAGCCTCGGGCAAATGCCATTATTGAGCGAGACCGAGAACACCAGCAGCGTCAGTCATCTCTCCAAAATCGTCGCCAACGAAGTGACCAAGATCATCAACCTGCCGGTCCTGAGCGACAGCACGCGCAATGGCGTGGCCGGGTGCCTCTATAACGTGACTATTCCCAACATCGATAACTGGCGGCGCTTCGGCATCCCGCCCGATTACGGCGCCTCGAGCATTCCCGAGATTTATAACGACCCAAACATCGGACAAAAGGTCGTGCTCAACCTGATGGATGGCCTGCTCGCGCAATACGCCGGCGGCCCGGAGTCGCAACCCGGCTACGCTTTCCCCTTCGCCACCCTCTACGCCAGCAAAGACCCGGTCGCGATCGACTCCATTGCGCTGCGGCAGCTCGAGGAGTGGCGCAAAAAACGGAAGGTGCCGCCGATCAAACGGCTCGGCGCCCACATCCAGGTGGCGGGAGAATTCGGCCTCGGGAATGCCGATCTTTCCCGCATCGAAATCCGCGACGTCCGTCCGTGAAAGCGATTCTCAAATCCGTCTCGCGATCGTTCTACCTGACGATCAAATTTCTCCCGCACGGCCTGCGCGAGCCGGTCAGCCTGGCTTACCTCCTCGCGCGCGCGACGGATACCCTGGCCGACACGGCCGCGATCCCCGCCGCCATTCGCCTCACGATTTTACGCGACTTTGCGGGCGTCATTGAAGGCGAGCAGGATTTTAGCGCGGTCGAAGAATCGCTCCGCGATTTTGCCATCCGGCAGACCGACCCCGCCGAGCGCACCCTGATCGAAAATCTGGGCGGCTGCATCGACTGGCTGGCTCGGCTCGAGCCGGAGGACCGGGACGACATTCGCGCCGTCTTAAAAATAATCGTTAGGGGACAGGAACTCGACCTGGAAAGATTCGGCGACCCGGCGACGGCTGCGCCGTTGCGCACGGCCGCCGAACTGGACGAATACACATACCTCGTCGCCGGCTGCGTCGGCGAATTCTGGACCAGGCTTGGATTCCGGCACCTCCCGAATTTTGCCACCCGCCCGCCGGAAGAAATGACCGAGCTCGGGATTCTTTACGGCGAAGGATTGCAACTAATCAACGTCCTGCGCGACCGCGCGGCCGATGCCGCGGCCGGGCGCGGCTATCTTCCCGCCGAAGAATTGGCGCAGTCTTCGGTCGAGGATGTCTTCGCGCGCTGGCTCGGGCGGGCCGAGGAAAAAATCAGGCGCGGCATCACTTATTCTTCCAGCCTGACGAACTGGCGCATTCGCTACGCGACTGTCCTGCCGGCCTTGCTCGGCGCGCGCACCATCGCCCTCCTTCGCGCCGCCGGGCCGGCCGCGCCCAAAGTCAAGGTGCCGCGAAAAGAAGTGCACCGCCTCCTTGCCACGGCCATGCCCGCGGCTCTTTCCCCGCGCGCGCTCCAGAATCTTTTTCAGCGCCTCATCGCTCCGTCTCGTTAGGCAAAAAGCGAAGGCGCGCGCGCTTTTTCCGGGATCGGCGCTGGAAGGACGCGCCTCGCGCACCTACAGTCGCCACCATGATCCGTTTTCGCCTGTCCGCCTGCCTCGTGGCCTTTTGCTGCGGTTTCGCCGCCTCCGCCTCCGCCGGGATTAGCGCTCTCGTGGGCGGCCGGCTGATCGACGGCTTCGGCGGGCCGCCGCTCGCGAACAGCGTCATCCTGGTCGAGAACGAACGCGTCACCGCCATCGGGCAGGTCGGCAAACTGGAAATCCCAAAAGGGGCCGAGGTCATCTCGACCGAAGGGATGGACGTGCTCCCCGGGCTCTGGGATTGCCACGTCCACACCATGCTCCTCGGTCACAGCGACTACGATCACTGGGATAAAACTTACCCGGATCGCTTCGGGCCGGACATCATGCCCGCCGCCGCCCAGCAGCTTCTGATGGCGGGCGTGACGAGCGCGCGCGATCTCGGCGCGCCCTTGAAGGAAAGCATCGAACTGCGCGACCGGATCAATAAAGGCGAAATCCCCGGCCCGACGCTTTACGTTTCCGGGCCGTTCATTCAGCACGCGCCTTATCCCGGGACGGAAGCGTTTCGCTGGGGCGTCAAAGGCGCGGCGGACGGCCGGGCCAAGGTCAAGAAACTGGCCGAGGCCGGGGTCGACATCATCAAGCTGATCGACCAGGACGAGATGACGCTGGAGGAAGTGAAAGCGGTGGTGGATGAAGCGCACGCGCACAAACTGCCGGTCGTGGCTCACTCTCATCGGCCGGACGAAATCCGGCGCGGACTCGCGGCCGGGGTCGACGATTTCGAGCACACCGGCCTCTCGACTGCGCCCGGTTATCCGGAAGACATCCTGAAGGCGATCGCGGAGCGGACGGCGAAAATGAGCCTGGGCCCGCTTTATTGGTGCCCGACGATCGAGGGGTTCCTGAATTACGAGCACTTAATCGAGAACCCGGAGGCGCTCGACGACCCCGCCTGGCAGCTCGGCGTGCCTGATGACATCGTGCAGGACATCAAAAAATCGATCCTGCACCCCGGGCAGCTCAGCTATTACCAGATCACCCCGTTGCGCGCGACGACGGTGGCGAACAAATTCCGGCAGCTCCAGGAAGCGGGCGTCGTTCTCCTCATCGGAACCGACAGCGGCATCCCGATGAAATTTCACAGCAACTCGACCTGGCACGAAATGGATGGCTGGGTCAACAAGCTCGGGGTCGATCCGATGACGACGATCCGGGCGGCGACCTATTGGCCGGCGGTGATGATGAAGGTGGACAAGGACTACGGCTCGGTCAGCGCAGGGAAGTTTGCCGACATCATCGCGGTGAAAGGCGATGTGCTGCGGTCCATCAATCTTCTCCAGCGCGTCGATGTCGTGATGAAACACGGGCGCCGCTACAAGTAGAAGCGCGGTCGCTATTCGAAGCACATGAACATCCGTCTCCTACTGGTTCCGTACGACTCCGGCCAACACAACGTGCGCATGGGCGCCGGCCCGGAACATTTGCGCGCCGCTGGATTGGAAGCTCATCTCGCCGGCCAGGGCCATGAGGTGGATGTGCAGACGATTGCGCCCGCCTCGATGAATTGGCGCGCGGAAGTGCAGACCAGTTTCGAATTGATGCGCTCGGTCGCGGAGCACGTGCGGGAGGCACGGGCGAGCGGCCGCTTCCCCATCGTGCTCTCGGGCAATTGCCTCTCCGCCGTCGGGGTCATCGCTGGGCTCGGCGCGCCCACCGGGGTGATCTGGATCGATGCCCACGGCGATTTCAACACCCCGCAAACCACGACCAGCGGATTCCTCGACGGGATGACTTTGGCGACGGCGACGGGCCGCTGCTGGATCGAGCTGGCGCGCAGCATCGAAGGCTTCGAACCGGTCCTGGACAACGCCGTGGTCATGTTTGGAACGCGCGACCTCGATCCGGGCGAAGGACCGGCCCTGACCCGTTCCGGAATTGTTAGGCTGGGCGCGGAGGCCTCGCCCGCCGCGATCGAGGCCGCGTTGCAGGCGGTCGCCCCGGCGATGGATAAATTTTATGTCCATCTCGACATGGACGCGCTCGATCCGAGCGAAGGACGGGCCAACGGCTATGCCGCGCGCGGCGGTTTCACGAACGACAAATTGCAGGCGCTTGTGGCCGCGATCGCCGGCAATCTGCCGGTGCAGGCGCTCACCATCGCCAGCTACGACCCCTCCTACGACACCACGGGCACGGTTTGCGCGGCCGCGGTGCAGGCCACCGGCACGGTCCTGGGCGGGATCGCCGCCCTGGTCTGATTCTCGGTGGTGCGAGACTCTGTCGAGCTTGGGATAGCGGCAGGCGGCAAAATGAAACTTCCTCCCCAGCTCGACGGAGTCTCGCACCACCGGTCGGGCTAGCCCGCCGGATCAGCCGGGCGCTCTCTTTTCACTTCCGCCGGGGCCTTGTCTTCCCGCAAGCCGAGGAAAACCGGCGCGCGCAGCTTCGCGTCCCGCGTCCACTCCGCAAACTTCACCTGGCAGACGAAGACGGGATCGACCCAGCTGATCTTGCGCATCATCCCGGGCGTGATGCCCTGGGTCCATTGCCCGCCCTGCTTCGACGGCAGGTCGGCGAAGGGACACTCGTCGCGCGCCGCCACCTGCAATTTCCCGTGCAGGAACGCCAGCATCTTGGTGTCGAACCCGGTCCCGACTTTGCCGGCAAAGAGAAGCTTCTTTTTTTCGTAATAGCCGACGAGCAAAGCGCCGAAATGTTTCCGCGCCCCGGCCGGGGGAGTGTAACCGCCGATGACAAATTCCTGCTCGCGTTTGCACTTGAGCTTGATCCAGGCGCCGCTGCGGCGGCCGGCTTCGTAAACAGAATCGGCCCGCTTCCCGATGATTCCCTCCAGCCCGCGCCGCTCCACTTCGGCGAGAAGCGCCCTGGCATCCTCCCCAAGCTCGCCGGAATAACGAATCGGCTCGCCCACGCCGGCCGAAAGCTGCCGCAGCATTTCTTTCCGGGTCGTAAGGGGCAGTCCCCCGAGATTTTTGCCCTCGAGTTGGAGAAGATCGAAGACGTAATAGGAAAGCGGCGCGTCGTAGCCCTCCATTTCGCGCGCCTGCAGGAGCTGGAAGGAGGAACGGCCCTGCTCGTCGAGCGCGACCACTTCGCCATCGAGAACGCATTCCGTGCAGGGCAATTTCTCCAGCGCTTCCGCGATCTCGGGAAATTTTTTCGTGAGATCGTTCTCGTTGCGCGAGATCAGCTTCACTTTCCCGGCGCTCTTCAGCGCCAGGGCGCGAAAACCATCGAACTTCAGCTCGTAGATCCAGCCCCCGCCCTCGGGCGGCGTCTCGACCAGCCTCGGTTTCATCGGATCGATGAAACGCGGTTTTCCCGCCGGGAGCGAATCAGGCAGCGCGCGCGCGCTCTTTTCTACTTTTGCGGCGCGCGGGACTTTTTTTTTAGGCTTCGCTTCCTTCCGCGCGACCGCCTTCTGCACCCGCGCGCGCAGATTTTTCTGGGTATCGTTAGGCTCGTCCCGGTTCGATTGCCATTCGGCGTCGCGATCTTTCGCGATCTGCTTCATCGTCCGGCCGGTCTTGGCCGACGCGTCGTCGCGCTTTTTCGAGAT
>JALYQE010000084.1 GCA_030855965.1 Verrucomicrobiota bacterium
ATCCTGCCCGCCGGGGCCTACACCGCGATCTTGAGCGGCGCCGGCGGCACTTCGGGGGTTGGTCTGGTCGAGTCCTACAGCACCGATTAGTATCCCCATCTCAACAGCACGCCCGGCCAGAATACCCTCGGCCGGGCGTTTTGCTTTGGGCCTGGGCGACATCCCAGACCTTGGTGAGCTAAGACGCTAAAACGCTGGCGCGAATGTCTCGCTTAACCATTCCAACGATTCACGTTTAAAGGGTCTAACGAATCACGGTTGCTCGTTTTGCCGGCGCGTTTCCTGCACCTGGTTCGCTACCTCGTGGGCGCGATCAATCGAGTGCTTCGCCCAATTGTGTTCTGAAACCGGTTGCGCCACAACGGGCGCTACGTTGGTTGCCGGCTCAAGCGCCGGCGAGGCTGGCTGCGCACCGTCGTTCCCGCTCCGTTGCCAGACGAACAGAGCCGTTACCGTCAGGACCAGCACGACAAAGATCTTCATGCCCTACCAGAGAGCAGACGTTGGGCCATATGCGCCGGTTCGCCTCCGGCATCCGCAGCGCGACGCCGAATCGATATAGATTTGATGTGTTCTATCGGAATACGTGGAAAACCAACCAACCCACCTCATACCATGAAAAAAATATTCGCTGCTCCATTTGCCGCCGCTGCTGCTGCTGCGCTCCTCACTTTCGCAAGCCCTGCCTCGGCCGGAATTCTCACGCTCGATGACGGAAGCCCGACTTTTAACCCGCAGGGCACTTTCTCCAACAACACCATCGTCGCCAACACCATCATCGTAGGCGGACTGATCGACCTCGAGGGAAATGTGACCATTACCCCCAGCGCGAGCGACACAGCCACGATCGAAGTGAGCGGCACCTACTCAGCCGAAGCCGGCGAGATATTTTCTGTCGCCTATAAATTCGCGGGCGATAACAACACCGGCGGCCCGATCAACTACACCCTCAATGGATCGGTCTCGGGGGTGCCAATCCCGCCCATTACAGGCACGATCGAACCAGGGCTCCATGTTTACCAAGGCACGGCCGAACAGCCGACACCCTTTCCCTTCCCGGTTAACGGCAACTTTTCGGGAGATCTGACGCTGACCTTCGGCCCGGCTCCACTTGCGCCAGCGAGTGTTCCTTCGATCGCCATTCCCGGCACCCTCGATCTGACGGTACAGCAGATCGATTTCAAACTCGATGTCATCCCGGCCTCGATACTGCCGCCCGCGCAATCGCAGAACATCTCCACCCGCGCCAATGTCGGGACGGGCGATAACGTGCTCATCGGCGGTATCATCATCACCGGGACGGACACGAAACAGGTCGTCCTGCGCGCCATTGGGCCCTCGCTCTCCATTTCCAATGTGCCAGACGTGCTGGCCGATCCGGTTCTCGAATTGTACGACGTCGATGGAATGTTCATCGCGACGAACGACAACTGGATGGATAACAGCGCCGAAGATCAGACGATCCTGAACGACAATGACCTCGCCCCGGATGATGCAGCCGAGTCCGCGCTGGTGGCGAATCTCGCACCGGGCGCTTATACCGCGGTCGTCAGCGGCGTGGGCGACACGACCGGCGTTGGCCTGGTCGAGGCCTACGATCTCGATAACGGCACGACCGATTCCCAGTTGGCCAATATCAGCACCCGCGGGTTCGTTGAAACCCAGGATAACGTCATGATCGGCGGTTTCATTCTCGGCGGCGGCGGGGGCGGCTTCTCCCAAGTCATCGTGCGGGGCATCGGCCCCTCGCTCGCAGCCCAGGGCGTGAGCAATGTTCTGGCCGATCCGACCATTACCGTGGCGGATGAACAGGGCAACACGCTCGCCTCGAACGATAATTGGAAGGACGATCCGAACATGGAAACCGTCGCGACGCAGGGTCTGGCCCCGACTGATCCGAACGAATCGGCCCTCTACCAGGTTCTGCCGATCGGCGCCTACACCGTGATCTTGAGCGGAGTGGGCGACACCACCGGGGTCGGTTTGGTCGATGCCTACAACATCGACAGTACCGCTGCGGTCGCGCCGTAACCCGCGGTCGCGAGGTAGTTCAACATCTACACGCCCGGTCGGGAATTCCCCGGCCGGGCGTTTTTTCTGCCGTCTTTTCCTAGGGCTTCGGCACGAACGGCCAAAAGATCGGAATCAAAATGCTCGCCGCGATCCAGAGAATGAGGTTGAGCGGCACGCCGACCCGCGGGAAATCCGTGAAACGGTAGCCGCCCGCTCCGAAAACATAAGTGTTGGTCTGGTAACCGATCGGGGTCGCGAAGCTGGCACTGCAACCGAACATCACCGCCACCGTGAACGGGCGCGCGTCCACACCCATCCCGGCCGCGATCTCAAACGCAATCGGCGTCAGGAGCACGGCCACGGCATTGTTGCTAATCAATTCGGTCAAAACCATCGCGACAAAGTACATGACCGAAAGCGTGACCACGGGACCGAAGCGACCAAAGGCACCCGTCACGCCGGTCGCCAGGAGATGGGCGGCGCCGGTCGATTCCATCGCCTGCCCGAGCGCGAGCATGCCGAAGATTATGAAAAGCAACGGCCACTCGATCGCCTCGTAGGCCTCATCGACGTCGAGACATTTCATCAGAATGACGAGGATCGCGCCGATCAGCGCGAGGACTGTGATCGAGAAAACATTAAACGCCGCCAGCAGCATGACTGCGCCGATGGTGGCGATCGCGAGCGGCGCCTTGTGCCGGCGAAACGCGCGCTGTTTCGGCTCGGTCAGGTTGAGAAAATCGCGTTCCTGCATCAGCCGATTAATTCCTTCCGCCGGTCCCTGCACCAGGAGCGTGTCGCCAAAGGCCAGCCGCACATCTTCAAATTTCTCGCGCAGGTTTTCCCCCTGCCGATGCAAGGCCAGGATCAGCACGCCGTAGCGCTGGCGAAAATTCAGATCCCGCAAAGTCTTGCCGACAAAGGTCGACCGGCTCCCGATAATGCCTTCCATCAAAATCGCCTCCCGCGGCGCCGCGTTTTCAGCGAGCTCCGCTTCCGAGCGGAAAACCACTCCCGGCATTTCCTTGATCGCTTTCACGCCCGCGACCGGCGACTCGAGGAGCAGGAGATCGCCCGCCTCGAAAAGGAGTTTGTCGAGCGGCGTCTTGAGCCGTTGCCCGTCGCGCACGACATCGATGATGCGCGCCTCGCGCAAACGCACCAGCGGCGTCTCCGGGAGCGTCTTGCCGACCAGAGGCGACTCGCGGCTGATCACCGCCTGGAGCAAAAATTGCCGCGCCATCCCGCTGCCGATGAGCGCCGCCAGTGTCTCGCGCCGGGGCAGCAATTTGCGTCCGATCAGAAGCAGATAGGTGATGCCGATGAGCGCATAAACGATTCCGAGCGGCGTGATCTCAAAGATCGTGAAAGGCACCTGGCCGTGCTGTCGGGTCACACCATCGACGAGCAGATTGGTCGAGGTCCCGAGGAGCGTGCAGGTGCCGCCGAGAATGGAGAAAAAGGACAGCGGAATGAGCAAGCGCGAGGCTTTCAGTTCCGTGCTGCGCGCGAGCGCGAGGACGACCGGCATGAAAACCACCACCACGGGCGTGTTGTTGATGAAGGCCGAGAGCGGCACGGTCAGGAGGGCCAGGGCCGCCAGCGCGCGCAATTCGCTCGTCCCCGCCAGCCGGAGAAATACCCGGGCGAGGGCGTCGATCGCTCCCGTCCTTTCCAGGGCCGCGCTCAGGACAAACATGCAGCCGATCACGACCGGCGCGCTGTTGCTGAAAACCGCCAGCGTTTCCTCCGTCCCGAGAATGCCCGTGATCACGAGAATGCCCATGGCCGAGAGCGCGACCAGATCGGGCGACATCCATTCCCGCAGGAAGGCGATGAAGACGAGTACGACCAGCGCAAAAACGACGATGAGATGAAATGAATGCACGTCCATGTTTTGCAGCGGCTTTCGGGCCGGCCATGTTGTCGCCGACAATGCGCCCGACCACAATCGCGAAATCGCGCCCAGCTCGACGATCGTTTCGGTTGCGAACGCGACCGCGGCCGCTCTAACCTATTCCCGGAAGGAACAGGACCGATGGCTCTGGTTAAAAGACAGCGCTTATCCGCCGCCTGGCGGAGAATGATCCGGCCTGCCCTCTCTCTTCTGCTCGTCCTGCCCGTCGCTGGTTGCACCCACAACTACCAGGACCGCGCCCGCACCCCGCTCAAGCCGATGAAGTCGGTCGTGCACGTGAAATCAGACGCGTTCGATACCCCGCCCCGCGTCCTCGAAGGCGCGCGCCCGGAATACCCGGAACTCGAAGCCGACCGCAGGGAAAAAGGCTTCGTCAGCGTCATCTGCACCATCGGGGTTGATGGCAAAGCCGGGGACTTTGCGGTCGAGACGATGACCAATCCCGCGTTCGCTTACGCGGCGATGGTCGCGATCTCGAAATGGCGCTGGGCCCC
>JALYQE010000330.1 GCA_030855965.1 Verrucomicrobiota bacterium
CCCTTCTCCCGAAGCGCGAAAATTGCAACGCACTTTTTAGCGCTGGAAAATGGAGCGCGGAAAGGACGCGCACACTGCTCGCAAGTAACAAGCGTGTAACTATTCGCGGGTTGCCCGGCAAGCCGGCACCGTGCGAAACTTGAAAACCCGCCGCTTTGCAACGCCGGCACTGATCTTTAAAAGGAATCTCCGTCATGAATCTCACCCCAACCCGTTTCTCCAAGAGCTCGCTCCGACTGGCCTTGCTCTGCCTCGTCGCCTTTCTGCCCGGCGCCCTCCGGGCCGAACTCGCTCCCGAGTGGGTTTCGCGCGTGCCACTCGGGACCGCGCTCGCAGCCGGCCCGGCCGGGATCCATGTCGATCCTGATGGCGTTTCTTATATTACCGGCATCTCCGGGCCATCCTCGAACACGGACATCACGACCGCCTCGTTCGCGCCGGATGGATCGCTGCGCTGGTCGCAAACCTGGAACAGCGGGGGCTCGAACACTGACCAGGCGCGCGGCCTCACGATGGGGCCGGGCGGCATCCTCTACGTCGTCGGGAATACCCCGGGGCCACAGTCTTTTGCCAATGTCCTCGTCCTCCCCTACGACGCGGCCACCGGCGCTTTGCTCCGGACCATCCAGTTTAGTAGCGGTCCATCCAGATCGGAGTCCGGGGCCTCGATCGTGACCGACGCCGCCGGAAACATCTACGTCGGTGGCACGACTGTCGGCGACGGCGTCGATGTCATGACACTCAAGTTCAATCCCACCGGGGTGCTGCAATGGAAGCGCACCTGGGACGGGCCGGCTTTTTCGCCTTTCTCGGGCGACAGCGTGCAGAAGGTGTTGCTCGACTCCGCCGGGAATCTTCTCGTCCTCATCACCGGGATCATGGGCTCGAATCAGCCTGACTATGTCGTGGTTAAATACGCCGGCGGCGACGGGACGACGCTGTGGGAGGCCAACTGGGGCGTGAGCGGCGGCGACTATCCGGCCGACATGGAGATCGATGCCGCGAACAACGTCTATGTCACGGGCATCGGAATTGATCTGATCGACAAGTACAGCACGATCAAGTTGAACGGGGCGAACGGACAACTGCTCTGGCAATTTTACGATTCGTTAGGCAACGATCACAGTGCGACCGGCCTCTTCCTCGACGGCAACGGCGGGGTCCTGATTACCGGCGCGAGCGATCCGGATGGCGACCATTCCAATTTCAACGATCAGTTTTTCACCGTGAAACGCGACGCCACGACCGGCGCGCGGCTCTGGACGCACGTCTACGGCCAGACCTGCGTCGGCTGCTATGACGTCCCTTCCGACGTGCGGGTCGATTCTGCCGGGAACGCCTTCGTCGTGGGCTTGACGAGTTCGCCGCCATACAGCAACGACGTCATTCTTTTCGTTCTCGATAACACGACCGGCCTCGAGATCGATCGTGGAGTCGTCTTCAATACCGGCACCGAGATCCTCAACAGCGGTCCCTTGCGCTTCGATGCTGCGTTAACCTCTACGATGGCGGCCGGATCTATAACGCCAATACCGGCGCCGTCGACATGAGCGTCACCAAGTGGGCCTCGCTCGTGGACGGCGGCAATGGGATTCCGTGCGCCGACACCGCTTCGCTGCAAGCACGTTGTAAGGCGACCGCTGGGGGCAACCGCCTCCTCTTACGCCTGAATATGACCGACACGAGTCATACCGGCGAAGAGGTCACGATCACGGTCGACGGCGCGCCTTTTACGCTCGTCATCGGCGGCAATCGCGCCCAGCTCTCGGTGCCAAACGCGGCTGCGGGATCGCACACCATCGAGTTGACCGATCCCGCCGGCTGTCTTCCGCCGGTCGTCACCACCTGTCCCGGGAATTGACGGACACCCTCGCCGAAGTCTGCCTTACCGCAGAAGCTCGACCGAGGGGATATCTCAGGGGAACGCGGCTTGCTTCAACGGGCCGTGCGTTGGGATGCGTTTCCAAATCAATACGTCACCCTCGCGGTCGGCGGCAGCGGCACGCTCGACCAGCCCTTTACCGAAGTTTTTGTTGCGCGCTCTACGATTTCCACGGCGCGGCTTGTTTACGGGGAAAGAATGATCGCGCAGCGAAATAATCTCTCGACCACCACCCCAGTCGCGCCCGGAACTGGCACGCTTTGGTCCAGGATCTGGGATTTCCAGCCGGACGTAGGCGCGCAAATGGTCAACGTTTGCGTCGACAGTCAGACCTGCGGCGTTGGTCTCGATCCCGAGTCCGCCCGTCGATCCAGAACGGTCTCGATTACGGGCTGAAATTCATCGAGGTCTACCAGAGCGACGTGAACCGCTATCCCGCGGTGATCACCTGGGCGCACAACGAGCTCAACGCGCAGTAGAAAAGCGGCCGGCTTTGCGAAGGGCGATCCGATTTTCTCGTAATCGACGGCTTTCGTGAAAAGCTGTCGGTCATGAGACCGAGATCGCTCTTTGTTTTCGCCCTTCTCTTCGCGCACCTCTCGCTTTTTTCGCACTCGTTAGGCGCCAGGCCCAAAGTCGGGCTCGCGCTCGGCGGCGGCGGAGCGCGCGGGGTGGCCCATATCGGCGTGCTACAGGCGCTCGAGGAACTCAACATCCCGGTCGACTACATCGCCGGCACGAGCATGGGCGCGGTTGTGGGCGGGCTTTACGCGAGCGGGATGTCGCCCGGCGAGATCGAGGAGCATTTCCGCGAAGCCGATTGGCGCTACCTACTTTCCAATGCCTCGCCGCGCGAGAGCGAAACCTTCCGCGGCAAGCAGCGGGAATTCGACCTCGACCAGGGTATCGAGCTCGGGTTCTCGCGCGGCGGCGAAGTGCAGGTGCCGGAAGGGCTGGTCGCGGGCCGCAAATTGCTCGTGAATCTGCGCGAGCTGACTCTGCCGGTACGCGGGATTGAGGACTTCGACCGCCTGCCGATTCCCTTCCGCGCGATCGCGACCAATATCGAGACGGGCGAGAAAGCCGTGCTCGCTCACGGCAACCTCGCGGAAGCGATGCGCGCGAGCATGGCGGTGCCGGGCGTTTTCTCGCCCTACCGGATCGGCGGCAAAATACTGGTTGACGGCGGCCTAACGAGCAATCTGCCGATCGAGACGGTGCAGGCGATGGGCGCGGATATTGTCATCGCGGTCGACGTTAGCCCGGTCCTGCTCAAGGCCGACCAGCTCGGTTCCGTTCTTTCGGTCACGAATCAGATGCTCGACATCATGATCGGCCAGAACAAGACCGCCGAACTGCAGCGGCTGCGAGCCCGCGACATCCTCATCCGGCTCGAAATGCCGGGTGCATCTTCAGCCGATTTCGTGAATTCGACCCGCAATGCCGCCGATGGTTACGCCCAGACGATGGAACGCGCACCGGTCCTGCGTTCGCTCGCGCTCGGCGCGAATGAACATGCGCGCTACCTCGCCGGACAGCGGCAACCCCGGCCGCCCGGGGCGCAAATCTCTTTCGTCGAAGTGGAGGGCGCCTCCGAAACACAACGCCTGGAATTGAAGGACCCGATCCCGTTTCAACCCGGAGAACACCTCGAGTTTTCCGAGCTCGAAAAACATCTGGTCGAGTTCGAGGGCATGCGGGATTACGAGGTGGCCGATTTCCGGGTCGTCGAACGCGACGGCGAACTCG
>JALYQE010000061.1 GCA_030855965.1 Verrucomicrobiota bacterium
ACTTTGGCGGGGTGGCAATTGAACCAGAGAAAGCCGAGCCCGGCGCCGACGAGCGCGGCGCAGACGACCGCGAGTTCACCGGAGAAGGGATAAAACGGGACCTGCAAATATTGCGCGATGCGAAAATTTCCCGCCGCGTAGGAGAGCAAGGCGTAGGCAAACGCGACCGTGATGGTGCAGCCGATGGCGAGGCCGTCGAGGCCGTCGGTCAGGTTCACTGCGTTCGACGCGCCGACGATGATGAGGGCGAAAAAGAAAAACGTGAACACGCCCATGTTCACGATCAGGGGCAGCTTGTAGAACGGCAGGTAGAGCGAGCGCGCCTGCACTTCGATCAGCGGATTGAGGAGGAAAAAGCCGGTGACGATTCCGGCCAGCCCGATCTGGAAAACGAGTTTCAGCCGGCCGCTGATTCCGTCGGACTTCTTTTTCGTGACCTTCAGGTAATCGTCGACGAAGCCGAGAACGCCGAGGTAAACCATGCAGAAGATAACCAGCCAGACGAACGGGTTATCCGGCCGCGCCCAGGCGACCGAGGCGACCACGACCGCGCCGATGACGAGCACGCCGCCCATCGTCGGGGTGCCCTGTTTGCCGCCATGCAATTCGGCCAGGTGCCGCACTTCCGAAGCCGTCCGAATCGGCTGGCCGATCTTGAGCGAGACGAGTTTGCGGATGACGTAGTTGCCGAAGAGGAGCGAAATGGCGAAGGCCGTGATGGCGGCGAGGACGGCGCGGAAGGTAACGTAATAGAAGACGTTGAAGCCTTTGAATTCCTCCGTCAGGAGATGCAGGTAAAACATCATGACGCGCAGTGGGTCTCCAGCTGGCGTTTGGCAAACTCTTCCAGGACGCGCTCGGTCCGGGCGGCGCGGCTGCCCTTGATCAGGACGAGATCGCCGGGCTGCGCCGTCTCGCAGAGGAGGTCGGCCACCTCTTCCGCGGAAGCGAGGGTGCGGCTGTTCTGCAGGCCGGCGGCGCGGGCCGCCTGGGCGATCGCGGAGGAATCTTTGCCTAACGAGACCAGGCAGTCGATGCCTAACGACGCCGCGACCTGGCCGACTTCCTCATGGCCGCGGGCGGATTCGGCGCCGAGCTCGGCCATTTGTCCAAGCACCGCGATGCGTTTTCCATCGGTCTCGAGCGCGGCCAGGGTGCGCAGAGCCGCCTTCATGGAATCGGGGTTGGCGTTGTAGCTGTCGTCGATGAACTGGACCCCGCCGATTTTCTTCACCTGCAGGCGCGCCTTGGTGATCGGCGCCGCGGCCAGACCGGCCGCGCATTGCTCGAGCGAAAGGCCGAAGACGCGCCCGGCGGCGATGGCGAGGAGGGCGTTTTGCACCATGTGCAACCCTGGCACAGGCAGGACGGCGTGGCAGCGATGCGCGCCTTCGCAGAGGGTGAATTCCGCGCCTTCCGCGGTCTGGACAATTTCGCGCGCCTGCACTTCGCCGGCATCGATCCCGGCAAAAATGACGCGGGCCGAAGTGCGCCGGGCGATGGCGTCGGCGAATTCATCGCTTCGATTCAGGATAAGGGTGCCATCCGCCGGGAGCGCGGCGGCGAGTTCGCCCTTCTCCTGCGCAATGGCTTCGCGCGTGCCCATGAATTCCACATGCGCGATGCCGATGTTGGTGATGATCGCGACATCCGGCCGCGCCAGTTGCGCGAGCGGGGCGATCTCGCCCGGATGATTCATTCCGATCTCCCAAACGCCGATCTGGTCGCGGGCGGCGGCCTCGAGCATGGTTTGCGGCAGACCGACGTGGTTGTTGAAATTGCCTTCGGTTTTGGCGACCTGAAAACGATGCCCCAGGACGGAAGCGGTAAAATCCTTCGTGCTCGTTTTGCCGTTGCTCCCGGTAATGGCGACGACCTTTATGCCTAACGAGCGGCGGTAGTGGGCGGCGACCTGTTGATAGGCCACGAGCGTGTCCGCGACCCGGAGGATCGGGAAATCAGGCGCCAGTTTTCCGGTCCACTTCGTTTCCACGATCGCGCCGGCGGCGCCGCGCTCCATCGCCTGGGAGACAAATTTGTGACCGTCGAAATTATCGCCGCGCAGGGCCACGAAAAGATTGCCCGGCTGGACCGATCTCGAGTCGGTACTCAGGTTGGTGATGAGGCGATTGCCGTGGCCCTTCTGGACAGCGGCTCCGGCGAACTGCGCCATCTGGTCAATTGAGAGCGGATCCATTTCCTAAAATTCCAGCGGTCGATTCTCGAGCGCGCGCAGCGCCATCTGGCGGTCGTCGAACGGGATCGTGTGGTCGGCAAACTCCTGGTAAGTCTCGTGCCCTTTCCCGGCGATGAGGATGATGTCGCGCGGCTGCGCCAGGGCGATGGCGTGCGCGATCGCTTCCGTGCGCTCCGGGACGTTCTCGAAATTCTCCGAGCGAAATCCTTTTGTCACATCGGCGATGATGGCGAGCGGATCTTCCTTCCGCGGGTTATCGGAGGTGATGATGCTGTAGTCGGCGTTTTGATCGGCGACCCGGCCCATGAGCGGGCGCTTCTGTTTGTCGCGGTCGCCGCCAGCGCCGAAGACGACGATGAGGCGGCGCGGGCTGAGTTCGCGCAGGGTCTTGAGGACATTGAGGAGCGCGTCGGGCGTGTGGGCGTAATCGACGAAGACCTGGAACTGGCGTTTTGCCGGGACCATTTCGAGGCGACCGGGCACCTGGGGCGACTTGGCCAGGCTGAGGACCGCCTCGCGCAGGCTCACGCCTAACGAATTGGCGGCGGCGAGTGCGGCCATCGCGTTCATGACGTTGAAGCGGCCGATGAGCGGGACGCGGACGAGATAGATTTTGCCGCGGGCATCGAGCTGGAAAGAGGTGCCGCTGAATTCGGCCCGGTAATTGGAAGCGCGGAAATCGGCCCGCGCGCCCATCCCGTAGGTGATGACCGGGATGTCGTCGCCGAGGCGTTTCACCAGCAGTTCGCCGTAGCGATCGTCGATGTTGATCACGGCGCTCGCCTGCTTTTTGTTCAGCTGATTTTTCAGTCCGGTGAAGAGGAGCGCCTTGGCCTCGAAGTAGTCCTCCATCGTCTGATGAAAATCGAGATGGTCCTGGGTGAGATTGGTAAAGACGGCGACGTCCCATTCCAGGCCGCGGGTGCGATCCTGCGCCAGGGCGTGGGACGAGACTTCCATCATCGCCGCCTTGCAACCGGCGCCGGCCATTTGTGAGAGCATTTCCTGGAGATCGAGCGACTCGGGCGTGGTCCGCGTGGCAGGCAAGACGCGCTCGCCGATCTCGTAGCGCACGGTCCCGATCAACCCGCTGCGCAGCCCGGCGTTTTCGCAGACGTGCTTGAGGAGAAAGGTGGTCGTCGTCTTGCCGTTCGTCCCGGTGACGCCGGCCATTTTCAGACGCAGCGCGGGCTTTTGGAAAAAGGTAAACGCCAGGTCGGCCAGGGCGACGCGGCTATCCTTGACCACGATGGAGGTGGCGCGGGAATGCGACTCCGGGCGTTCCACCACGATCGCCGACGCGCCTCTCTCGATCGCCTGTTCGGTGAATTTATGGCCATCAACATTGGCGCCGCGGACCGCGACGTAGAGGCCGTTTTTCTGCACCCGGCGGGAGTCGTAGAAGATGCCGTCGACCTCGCGGTCGAGCGGACCGAGGACTTCCTGGACCGGTATGGAGTCTGCGAGAATTTTGAGCTGCATGAGGCGTGAACACGCGAGACGCGGGAATCTAACGGGCATTAGTTAAGGCGACTCGTCCGGCCGGTTTTTGCGTTTCAATTTCCTCATGCGGCTCAAGATCGAGATACCGCGCCGCCTGTTCCGCGACGCGGGAAAAAATGGGTCCGGCGACAGTGCCGCCGTAGTTCAGATTGGGGTCCTTGGGCTTGGCCTCGTCGAGCACGACGAGGGCGACGAAGGCCGGATTTTCGGAAGGAAGAAAGCCGCTGAAGGAGACAACGTACTTGTTCTTTTCGTAGCCGCCGCCCGGGGCGACTTTCTGGGCGGTGCCGGTTTTGCCGGAAATGGCGAAACCGGGCACGGCCGCCTCGGCCGCGGTCCCGCGTTTGCTGACGACGCCGCGGAGGGCAAGCGCGATCTGCGAGGCGCTCTCCGGCGAGATTACCTGCCGGACGACGGTCGGCTGGAGGGCGGCGGAGACCTTGCCCTTCTCGTCCACGATCGTCTTGACGATGCGCGGCTGGACCAGCTTGCCGCCGTTGGCGATCGTCGCCATCGCCATCAACATCTGCAAGGGCGTGACGCCGACTTCGTGGCCCATTGGGATGCGGGTGATGGAAATCTTGCTCCAGCTCCGTGGCGGATGAACCATGCCGCGGATTTCGCCCGGCAGCTCGATGCCGGTGCGGTCGCCAAAACCAAAGCGGCGGATGTATTCGTAAAACTTCTGTTCGCCCAGCATCATCGCCAGCTTGGCCGCGCCGATATTGCTGGAATGGATGAGGACATCCTGCACGGTCAGAGCGCCGTAGCCTTTGTGGCCGTGATCGTGGAGCGGCCGGCCGAAGACATTCCAGACGCCGTTCTCGCAGAAGATGATCGAGTCGAGACCGACCTTGCGTTCGTTGAGCGCCGCCGCCGCGGTGACGATCTTGAAGGTCGAGCCCGGCTCCATCAGGTCGATGATGGCGCGGTTTTTCATCTGTTCCGGTTTCGCTTCCGCGCGAAGATTGAGATCAAAGTTGGGTCGGTTTGCCATGGCCAGGATCTCGCCGGTCTGCGGCCGCATCAGGATGATGGTCGCCTTGGCCGGCCGGTATTCGCGCATGGCGGCGTCGAGCTCGTTCTCGACGATCATCTGCAGGCCCATGTCGATCGTGAGGTGAACCTGCGAGCCGTTGCGCGGAGCGCGTTCCAGTCCGCGGTAGAGGACGATTTCGCGACCCTGCGCGTCGCGCTCGATGTAACGATAACCGTTCTCCCCCCGCAGATAATTATCCATCGACGCCTCCACCCCCTGGATGCCTTTCTGATGGAAATCGGAAAAACCGATGACGTGGCAGAGCATCGGGCCGTTGGGATAAACCCGCACCGTGCCGCGTTCGCAGTAAATGCCGCGCAGCTTTTCCGCGTGCAAAGTTTTCTCGAGGATGCGGGCGTCGGCATCGGGCACCTCGCGCTTCAGGACGATGTAACGACGGCCGCTGTTGATCTTCTCCGCCACCTCGTTAGGCGGAAGCTGAAGGCTGCGGGCCAGGATCGGAACGAGGGCGGCGGCATCGGTGATTAACGAGCCGTCGGCCACCACCGTTGCGACCGGGACATTCTGCGCCAGCACTTCATGGCTGGCGTCATAAATCGCACCGCGCTCCGCCAGGATGGTGTGGCGGCCGACGTTTTTATCCGCGGCCAGCTTGCTGTAGTGATCGTGCATCACCAGCTGGAGGTAGATCAGCCGGTAGGAGAAGACGCTAAAGAGGAGCGCGAAGAAAACGCAGACCAGGGCGCAACGGGTTCGGCCATTCCACTTCATGGGCGGCTTCGCTGGTTAACCACCGGCTGCACCTCATCCTCGCCCGCGGGGTGGCTCGAGGAATTCAGCCTAACGATGCTCTGTTCCGTGATCGGAATCATCTGGAGGTAGCCTTCCTTCAGTCGCCGCTGCAGGGCGGTGCGGGAAGTAAGGGCGGCGATCTGCACCTTGGCGTCCTCGTTCTGGGTGCGGGTGGCGATCAAGTCCTGCTCCAGCGCGCGACGCTGCACGCCCTGGTGGTGGAGCTGAACGCTGAGGTAGACGTAGCTCAGGCCGGTGGCGGCGAGAAAAGCCACGATCACGATCCAGCGCGCGAGGGCCGGGGCATCGATCGGGTTAAAATTTTTCCGCCGGCGCCGGTTCATCCGATCCTTTCTGCGACGCGCAATTTGGCGCTGCGGGAACGCGGGTTGGCCCGTTGCTCGACCGCGTCGGGTTCGATCGGTTTTGAGGTGATCAGTCGCAGGCAGTAGTCTGGGTTCGGTCGCGGCGCGGGCCATTCCGGCCGGTCGAGGAACTCGCGGCTGCGGTCGCGGAAGAAATTTTTCACGATTCGGTCCTCGAGTGAATGAAAAGTGATGACCGCGATCCGGCTGCCGGGTTCAAGGCGGCTCGTTAGGGCAAGGAGACCTTCCGCGAGCGCGCCCAGCTCGTCGTTCACTTCCATCCGCAAGGCCTGGAAAACCTGGGTCGCGGGATGGCGCCGCCCGTGGCGGCCGACGGTTTTCTCGATCGCCTTGGCGAGCGCGAGGGTTTCGCGAAAAGGCGTTTCCTGGCGCAGCTTTACGATCTGGCTGGCGATACGGCGCGCGGCCGGTTCTTCGCCCAGTTCGCGGAAAATATTCCTCAGCTCTTCTTCGGTGTAGCTGTTGACGACTTCGGAGGCGGTCAACTCGCGGCGCGGATCCATTCGCATGTCGAGCGGACCGTTGCGCATGAGGCTGAAGCCGCGGTCGCCGTTTTCCAACTGCCGCGAGGAAACGCCGAGATCGAGGAGTGCGCCGCCGATCTGGGCAATCCCGAGCTCGACGAGGACGCGACCCGCGTCGCGAAAGTTGGCCCGGTGCAGAGTGACGCGGCGGCCGAAATTCGTCAGGCGCGCGCCGGCGAATTCCAGCGCGTCCGGATCCTGGTCGAGGGCGAGGACATCGGCGCCCGTCCGCAGGATGGCCTCGGTATGTCCGCCGCCGCCGCAGGTGCCATCGAGAATGAGCGAACCCGGCCGCGGCGCGAGCAGCTCGATCGCTTCAGTCGCGAGCACCGGGCGATGGTAGGTAAAGTCTTCCATATCCTGCGCCTCCTCATTGATCAGCAGCGGACCGGTCGCGAAGCGGATGGACCGTTCAAATAACAGAGCGTTCATTCGAGGTTCCTCCCGCTAGAGTCCGACCATGTTGGCCACATGCTGATAGGTAGGATGCTCCTCGGTATGGGCGACCTCGCGCCGTTTCAGGTTCCAGATCTCGAAACGCCCGCGCCCCCCGACGAGGGCGATTTCGCGTTTCAGGTCGAGCTTTTTGCAAAGATCATCCGGCAGGACGAGGCGGCCCTGTTTATCGGAGGCGCCGTGCTGGGCCTGGGCGTGGAGTTGACGAAAAAAGGTGCGGAGATCGCGCGCCGTGACGCCGGCCACGCTCTCGGCCGCGGCGCTGATCTTCTCGAATTCGTGCGGCGGCATGACGAGCAGGAAATGCCCGTTCGGCTCGGGGACCATGAGGAATTCCTCGCCCGCGCCGTTGCGTCGCCAGCGGGAGGGGATGGTGACGCGATGTTTCTCGTCGAGTTGATGACGAAATTCTCCGGCGTAAAAAGCTGAGTTTGAAGAGACCGAAACCATACCGCAGGAGATTTATTCCAAATTAATCCACTTCCCCCCACTTTAAACCACTGCGAGTTTCACGGGTCAATAAAATAAATGCCGGTTTGCGCGCTTTTCTTTCGCTCCGTAAATTCCGATCCCGCCCATGTTTCGACCTTTTCTTACTTTGATCTTCGCCTTTGCCGCCGCCTGTGGCGGCCTGCCCGCGCTCGCGCAGACGACCGATGATGCCGTCCGGGTGACCGTGACGATGAACCCCGACGGCTCGAAGACGGTCTACCAAACCGACGGCGCAAATCGCCGCTCCAACGCCATCACCACCGGCGCGAACGGTAAAACCCAGGGGAAGATAATTTACCGGCTCGACGGCAACGGCCGCTACGAGAGTGGCGAGGTTTTCGCGGCCAGCGGCGCCTTGCGTTTCAAAACCCGCTATCGCTACGACGCGGCGGGCCATCTGCTCGAAGAAACGCAACTGGCGAAAGATGACTCGGTCCAGAACCGGATCGTTTACAGCTACGACGCCTCCGGCCATTCCTCCGGTTACGCCATCTATGATGGTGACGGCCGTTTGCTCGGACGCACGACCGCGAAAAAGCCCGCGGCGCCGGGCCAGCGCTGAAAATGGCGCCGCCTCGCTTGTTCACTCGTTAGGTGAGCGGCCGCGCCACTTGCCAGCCGGGGCAAAGAGAGTTATCAGGTCTTCGCATGATCGATTACATCCAGAAGGGTGGTCTCCTCATGTGGCCCATCCTGGTCTGCAGCATCATCTCGATCGGGGTCTTCGCGGAACGCCTCTTCTATTTTCATCGCGCCACGATTCATGTCGGCGAATTTCTCCAGGGTCTTTCCAATCTGCTGCAGCGCCGCAACTTTGCCGAAGCCTTGCACGAATGCGCCGGTACGCCCGGCCCGGTGGCGCGCGTGATTCATTCCGCGATTATTCGTCACGACGCGCCCCGCGCCGAGTTGCGCGAGATCGTGCAGGAGGCCGGTCAGCTCGAGGTCCCGAAGCTGGAGCGCTTTCTCGGCGTGCTGGCGACCCTGGCCTACCTCGCGCCGCTCATTGGTTTGTTAGGCACGGTCGCCGGGATGATCGAAGCCTTCGGCATGGTCTCGTCCAATGGCGGCTATGCCACGGTGACGGAACTTTCGACCGGAATTTACCGCAGTCTTCTCACCACCGCCGCCGGCCTGGTCGTCGCGACGCCGACTTTTGTCGGTTACAGTTATCTCTCCTCCCGGGTCAACACTTTGCTGCACGACATGGAGCGCGCGGGGATCGAGGTCGTCCATATGCTGACCGATCACGCGCCTTCCGCCGAGATCATTAGCTTTCAACAGGCGCAGGAAAAAGGCGGGCTGCGCCGGGGCGAGCGCTGAGCGGTGCGGGCCTTCGTTCTCTCGCCTAACGAGAAATGAAGCTTTCCCGTACGCATAACATCAGCTTCGGCTGGCTTTACGTCTTTCCGCTGCTCGACGTCGTTTTCCTCCTCATCTTCTTTTTTCTCCTCAGCTCGAGTTTCATCCTCCAGCCGGGCATCGCGGTCACGGTCCCGTTTTCGCGCTTCACCCTCGGTCCGCAACCGAATCAGCAGATCATCAGCATCACCTCGGGCCCAAATCCGGCGATTTATTTGCGCGACCAGAAAGTCACGCTCGACCAGCTCGGCCCGGCGCTCGACCTCACTAAACGCGAGGGTCGCGCGATCGTGATCAAGGCCGATCGCTCGGTTTCGTATGACTTGGTGATGGCAGTGACAAACGCCGCGCTCGAGCGCGGGATCAACTCTGTCGCGCTCGCGACCACTCCGCAACCGTGAGCGCCGAGAGCTATGCCTCGGCCGCTCCCGGCGGTTTGCTCTTTCACTGGGAACGTCCGCGCCGGCGGAAGGCCGCGATTGCCGGTTTTCTCCTCGGCTCGGCCGTGCTCCACGCGCTTTGCTTTTATCTTTTCCAGGTCGTCTATCCGCCAGCCATCTCGCTCCTGCCCCCGCCGGCGCAGGTTAGCTTGATCGCGCCAACCTCGGCGGAGGCGCGGACGTTTTTGAACTGGCTCGAGGCGGAAGATCCCGCGCTCGCTTCGCAGACTCAGCGACCGGCCGATGCGCGCGCCTTTCAACTTCCGAAAGTCGCGCATGTCCCGTCCTATCTCGCCGTGCCGCCAAAGCTGAAAGAATTGCCGGCCCGGAAAATTTCGCCCGCCGCTCCTTCCGCCATGCCGCCGGCGCCCGTCCCGGTCGCGGTCGCGCTCAATCCGGTAGCACCCTTGCCGGCGCCGACGATTTTGATTCTCTCCGGCGATCTGCGCGATCTTTCGGTCACTCATCCGGAATTGAAATTCCGCGCCGCCTTGCGCGAGGCCCCGGAAAATGCGCGTTTTCGGATTGCGGTCGATTCGTTAGGCGCGGTCCGTTATAGTTTTCTCGAGCAATCCTCGGGCGACGCCGGGCTCGACCAGCAGGCGCGGCAGGCCCTCGCGCTCTGCCGTTTCAAAATGGCGCCCGCACCCTCGCCTAACGACGCCCTGACCTGGGCGAGCGCGACCTTCGAGTTCGGCACCGACCTCACGGTGCCGCCGGGCGCGGCGGAGCGTGCGCCGTGATCCGGGTCAGCCTGGCGGCGCTGGTCACGATTTATCTGCTCCTTTTTCTTGCGGCGGTTTTTCTCCTCTGGATATTTGGCGAGTGGAATCGTCGACGCCGTGAGCAGCGGGCGCTGCGCCACCGGCTGCGGTGTGTGATTTGCGCTTTCGAGTTCGAAGACCGAACGACGACGCTTCTGCCTCGTTGTCCGCGCTGCGGCAGCCTGAATGAACGTTTTAAACTGGATCGAATTTAATCATGGGAATGTGGATTGGCCGGAATCGAAAAGCACGCGTGTCCTATGGCTTCGACGAGATCGCTCTGGTCCCGGGCCGCGTCACAATTAACCCCAACGAAGTCGACATCACCTGGCGCCTCTCGCGCCGGGAGTCGGAGCCGCTGGAATTCAAAATCCCGATCCTCGCCAGCGCGATGGACGGCGTGGTCGATGTGCAGTTCGCCATCGCCATGGGAAAACTTGGCGGGCTCGCCGTCCTCAATCTCGAAGGCGTGCAATGCCGCTACAAAAATCCGCAGGAAGTACTGCAAAAAATCGTCGACGCCGACAAATCGGAAGTCACCGCGCTCCTCCAAAAAATTTACACCGAACCGGTCCAGGAGGATCTGATTGCCGCACGGATTAAAGAGATCAAGGACTCGGGTGTGCCGGTGGCGGTGAGCTCGATTCCGCAACGCGCGGATCGTTTCGGCGCCATCGCGCAGGAAGCAGGCGCGGATATTTTTGTGGTGCAAAGCACCGTCTCGACTGTGCGCCACGTTTCCTCGGAATATAAATCGCTCGAGCTGGCAAAATTCTGCGGCGAGATGCGCATCCCGGTCATCGTCGGCAACACGGTTGGCTTCGATGCAACTTACGAAATCATGGAATGCGGACCGGCCGCCGTTCTGATCGGCGTCGGCCCGGGAGCGGCCTGCACTTCGCGCGGCGTGCTCGGTCTGGGCGTCCCGCAGGTCACGGCGACGGTTGATTGCGCTGCGGCGCGCGATGCTTATTTCAAAAAAACCGCGCGTTACGTTTCCATCATCACCGACGGCGGCATGAGCAAGGGCGGCGACGTCTGCAAGGCCTTCGCCTGCGGCGCCGATGCCGTCATGGTCGGGAGCGCATTTGCCAAGGCCCACGAATCTCCGGGCAGCGGCTACCATTGGGGCATGGCCACCCCGCACGCCAATCTCCCGCGCGGCACGCGAATCAAGGTCGGCGCGACTGGCTCGCTCAAACAAATTCTGTTCGGCCCCGCGGAGGTGGATGACGGCAGCCAGAACCTGGTCGGCGCGATCACGACCTGCATGGGCAACGTCGGCGCCAGTTCCATCCCGGAATTCCAACAAACCGAAATCATCATCGCCCCCTCCATCCGGACCGAGGGCAAGCTTTTCCAGACCGTCCAGAGCGTCGGTATGGGAACCCGGTGATGGGGGAGTGACAAGTGACGAGTGATGAGTGATGAGTAGCCCCGAAACCATGCCACTCGTCACTCGTCACTTGTCACTCATCACTTTCTAAATGGATCGACGAGTCGTCATCACCGGAATGGGCGTCGCCACGCCGTTAGGCATGGAGTTGGAACCCTATTGGCAAAATCTGCTCGAGGGCAAAAGCGGCATCGTCGAGATCTCGGGCTTCGATACCACCGGATTCGACTGCACGATCGCGGGCGAGATTCGCGACTTCGATCCGAAAACGGTTTTCAATAATCCCAAGGAACACAAGCGGACCGATCGTTTTGCCCATCTCGCGATGGCCGCGACGAAAGGGGCGATGCGCGATTCCGGGATCGATCTCGACAAGGTGAATCGCGACCGCTTCGGCGTGCTTGTCAGCAGTGGGATCGGCGGGCTGAAAACGCTCGAGGACCAGCACACCGCGCTCATTACCAAAGGTCCGAGCCGCGTTTCCGCTTTCACCATTCCGATGCTCATCAGCAACATGGCGAGCGGGCTTATCTCGATGGAGTTCGGCTTGCGCGGTCCGAACATGTGCATCGTCACCGCTTGCGCCACTTCCAACAACGCCATCGGCGAAGCCTGGCGCATCATTAAATTCGGCGACGCCGACATCTTTCTCGCCGGCGGTTCGGAAGCAGCCGTCATCCCGATCGGCCTCGGTGGATTCTCGGCCATGAAAGCTCTCAGCACGCGCAACGACGAGCCTCAGCGCGCGTCGCGTCCCTTCGATCGCGACCGCGACGGTTTCGTCATGGGCGAAGGGGCGGGCGTGATGGTGGTCGAGGAACTCGAACACGCCAAAGCGCGTGGCGCCAAAATCTGGTGCGAGCTCGCCGGCTACGGTCTTTCCGCCGATGCCTACCACATGACGGCACCGCCGCCGGATGGAGAAGGCGCGGCCCGGGCGATGAAGATGGCGCTCGGTCACGCCGGGGTGAACCCGGGCGATGTCGATTACGTCAACGCGCACGCCACTTCCACCGGTCTCGGCGACATTTGCGAGACGCGCGCGATCAAGACGGTCTTTGGCGAACATGCGAAAAACGGCCTCGCGATCAGCTCGACCAAATCGATGACCGGCCACTTGTTAGGCGGAGCGGGTGCGATCGAGATGGCGGCCTGCGCAATGGCGATTCGCGACGGCAAGATCCCGCCCACGATCAACCTCGAAAATCCCGATCCGGAGTGTGATCTCGATTACACTCCAAACGTCGCGCGAGAGAAAAAAATTCGCGTCGCGGTGAACAACTCCTTCGGGTTCGGCGGCCATAACGCGACGCTGGTCGCGACCGAGTTCAAAGACTAACGAGCGGAAACGCCCGGTCTTATTTTTTGCGCCAGAGAGTTGGCGGCGCGAGTTCCACGGAATTGCCGGCCGGATCGCGAAAATAAAGCGAGCGCCCGCCCTCCGGCCATTCGACTTCCGACTCGATCGCCACGCCCGCTTCCTGCAGCCGCTCGCGCCAGGTCTCGAGCTCCGAGTCGTCGATGACAAACGCAATGTGGCCTTCGCCCGTCGCGCCGTGCGTCGGCACACCCGCGTCGGCCACGCGGGTCCGCGCTGGGTTGAACAGGAGCAGGACCGTCGCGCCGCAACGAAACGACATGCCGCGGTCTTCGAACCTGGACACCACTTCGAGGCCCAGCACGCCCTGATAAAAGCGTTCCGCTGCGGCGAGATCTCCGGTGTAAAGCGCGGCTTCGCTAAGTTGACCGAGCGGCATGTTCTGACGATGGGGTCCATCTCGCGGGGCGGCAAGAGCCGGTTGCCGGTCCCTCTCCGGGCCGCGAGATTGGGCAATGCCGGAGATCGGAAAAATGCTGGTGATTTTTGGAGCGGTCATTGTCCTCATCGGGCTCGCGCTCTGGAGCGGGATAGGGGCCGGATGGCTGGGCCGCCTGCCGGGCGACATCCGGATCGAGCGCGGACACTCCGCATTTTATTTCCCGATCGTCACCTGCATCATCATCAGCCTCGTGGTCAGCGTACTTCTTTTTCTTTTCCGTCGTTAGGCACGATGGCCGTCCACCCGGAGAAACAAGCGCAACTCGAGCGGCATGTGGCGCGGCTGCGCAACTGCCGGCGCTGCCCGCTGATGCATCCGCCGCCAGTTTCCGGCGGCGCGGTTTTGAGCAAGGTGCTGCTCGTCGGCCAGGCCCCGGGCGTGCGCGAACCGGTGGTAGGGAAACCGTTCGCCTGGACCGCGGGCAAGACGCTTTTTCGCTGGTTCGAGGAGGCGGGTGGGCTGAATGAAGAAGCGATTCGCGCGCGGATTTATTTCGCGGCGGTCTGCCGCTGTTTCCCGGGCAAGGCGCCGGGTGGCAGCGATCGGGTGCCGAATCCGCAGGAGATCGCAAACTGCTCCTCTTGGCTCGAGCGCGAAATCGAAATTCTCCAGCCGCGGCTCGTCATCCCGGTCGGGAAATTGGCGATCGCGCAGTTCATGGAGATCGACAAACTCGACCAGGTCATCGGCCGCAGTTTTCGCGCGCGGCGCGCGGGGCGACAGTTCGACCTCATCCCGCTGCCGCATCCTTCCGGCGCCTCGCCCTGGCCTCGCATTTCTCCGGGGCGCGAGCTGCTTGGCCAGGCTCTGCAACTTATCGTTAGGCATGGCGCCTTCCCGCGCGCGCTTGCCTAAGTTCCTGCTTTTCTCTTCGGCTGCTTCATCCTTTCTTCAGCCATGGCCAAACCAATTCGCGTTCTCGTCTGGGGGGAAAATGTGCACGAGCGGAAGAATGCGGTCGTGGGCGGGATCTATCCCGACGGCATGCACCACTGCATCGCGCAGGGCCTGCGCGAGGACCCGGCCTTCACCGTGGAAACAGCCACGCTGCAGGAGGAGGAACATGGCCTAACGGAAAGCAGACTCGCGCAGACCGACGTCCTGCTCTGGTGGGGCCACGCCGCGCATGGCGAGGTGGAGGACGCGGTGGTCGAGCGTGTGCTCAGCCGCGTTTGGGAAGGGATGGGTTTTATCGCGCTCCACTCCGCGCATTACTCGAAAATATTCAAGCGCCTGATGGGCACGAGCTGCTCCCTCACCTGGCGCGAAGCGGGCGAACGCGAGCGGGTCTGGGCGTGCAATCCGGGCCATCCGATTGCGCGCGGAATCGACCGTTTTTTTGAAATTGAGAACACGGAAATGTATGGCGAGCCTTTCGCCATCCCGGCCCCGGACGAGATCGTTTTTCTTTCCTGGTTTGAAGGCGGCGAAGTTTTCCGGAGCGGCTGCACCTGGAAACGCGGGAATGGGAAGATTTTTTATTTCCGGCCCGGGCACGAGACTTATCCGATTTACTTTCACCCCGTTGTTAGGCAAGTCCTGCGCAATGCCGTCCGCTGGGCGGCGCCAGAAGGCCAGCCCTGGATCGACAGTTGCCCGAATGTCCCGGTCGACGAGGCGCGGGAAAAGCTGGTCGCGAAAGGCCCGCGCCTGCACCAAGAAGGAGAAGCGGGCTTTCGTTAGGCGCTACTTCTCCGGCAAGACCCGTTTCACCAGGCGGTTGATCCCGTCCTGGGCAAACTCGCTCGCCGGATAAAGCTTCTGCGCCTTCAGATACCAGGCCAGGCTAGAGCCGATTTCATCTTTCTCTTCCAGCTGTTCCGCCGTCCGCAGGGTGCGCACGAACTCGGCCGCTTCCGTCGTTAGGCTGGCCCGCATCTGGTTGAGTTTGCTGTCGTCCGGATGGTCCTTGTAGACCTTCTCGATTGTCTCCCAGGCGCCAGCGTAGTCGCCGCGTTTCTCGATCTCGCCCGCCTGGATGATGGCGGTTTCGATCACCTGCATCTGGTCGAGGATTTTCTTTAACTGCTCCTGCCGATTCGGATAAAGCGCGGCCGCGGCGATAAAGCGCAGCTTGTCGTTGTAAATCTGGCGGTGGTTACGCTGGCTGATTAACTGGTCGAGATCGACCAGCGCCTTTTGCTGCACGTCGGCCTGCGAAAAAATGAGTCCGGAAACATCCGCCAGGGCCGGGTTGCGCGGCCAGATCTCGGTCGCGGCTTTGAGCTCCGATTCGAGCGTGGCCCGGTCGCCGCTGACCGCGGCGTTGCGGGCCTTGGCCAGGTGCATCGCGCTCACGGTGCGGGCGGTTTCGATCGCGGCGAGCGGTTTCGAGTCGTCAAAATCTTTCGCGATTTTATCGAGCTCTTTGACCAGCTTCTCCGCCAGCTGGTAATCCTTTACCTGGACCGCGGAGATGAGCTGGTAATTCTTCTGCGAGAACTCCAATACCTGGCGTTTTTCCTCACGCGGCAGGGTGCGCACCTCGGGCATGAACTCGCCCACACTGAACGCCTCCGCCAGGCGCTTGGAAGCGCTTTGCAGTTCGTTCTTTTGCAGGAGGAACCGGAACGCCTGAATGCTTTGATTGACGTCGCGGATCGCTTCATGCGCGAGAGCGTCGAGCGTCCCGACGGTCGGCGGCAGACCGCTGCTCTTGGCAAACAGATCCTTCGTGTCCTTGCCGACTTCGAGTTTGCTTTCGCCGCTGCTGAAGACGTGGCGATAGAAGCGGGTGCCGATCAAGACGTGCTGGAAACGGCGTTGCAAAAAGAGCTGCACGAAGAGCGCCTGGAACTCGATTTTCGCCTCCAGCGTGCTGATCTCTTTTTTCGCCTGGTTGGCCTTGATCGTGGCGAGAATTTCGGCCAGCCGCGTCGTGTAGGGCTGCATTGCGAGGTCGCGCGCGAGCTGCTGTTCTTTGGCCCATTGCGCGGCGGCTTCGCTATTCTTGGAAGAGGGCGCGCCTTCGAGTTTCTTTTGCTGCGCCGCGACCTGCGCGTTCCATTCGTTAGTTTTGCGCTCCTGCTCGAGCGCGAGGTTGGCCTGGGCCAGGCGCTGGCTCGAATCCTGGGCGCGCCAGATGCTGTAAACCGCGTCGGCCAGGGCGTCGCAGAGGCGCGCGTCCATCTCGTAGTTGGCGGCGCGTTTCAGCAAACGAAAAGCCTGGTCGACCGAGTCGGCCGCGGTCTGACCCGGGCCGAGTTTGCCCAGGATCGTGCTTAGGATCGTTTCGTAGGCTTGCGACTCCGCGCTGGTGTCGGCCGGCGCGTTCAGGTATTTCTCGAAGCGCGCTTCGAAGAGCCGGTTGTTGTTCAGGTTCCAGCTCCGCCCATCCCAGGTCACGATATCGTTCGAGGGATCGAACATCGGGACGTCGCCGCCGAGAAATTTCGGCGCCGGCGAGGAGGACGAGTCGGCCGGCTTGGCCGCGGGCGCGGGTTGCGGCGCGGGCGCTTGCTGCTGGGTGGGCGCACTATCCGGCACCTGCGCGCGCAGGGTGGCGCTGCCGGCAAGGAGCAAAAGCAAAAACGCCAGCCGCCTCATACTTTCCGAATATCCCGGACCCGCAGGATGCCCTTGTCGCCGACCTCGATTTTGAAGAAATAATGCTGACCTTTTTGGATATTGAGGTTGTTGAACTCCGCTGGAATGAGCAGCGCGAGGATGTCATCGCGGTCCTTCACCTCGACGGAATAGAGCCGCCCTTCGCTCGGCGCCCAAGCGAGCTGCGCGGCGACGGTGGCGTCGAGTTTGTAGACGTTGCCTCGCAGGCTGTCCGCGCTCTTGAGATAGGCCGGCAGATCGAGCGAGGTCAGGGTGCGGTACGGATCGCTGACGTTTTTGAAAAAGACCCAGCCGCCGACGATGGCGGCGACGGCGAGGAGGACAACTCCACCGAGCCACCACGGATTAACGGAAGAACTTGCCCGGCGAACCACGAGCGCCAGAGTAGCGTCGCGCGTTTCTTTTGCAATCCTCGCCGCCGCCGCCTATTCCCAGCGGCTGTTTTTGGCGCCGAGATAGGCGACGACGATTCCGCCCAGGATGTGCATCAGCAGGACCCAGGCGCAGAGCTCGTACGCGACCAATTCCGTCGCGCTCATGCTCTGGACGAAATCGTAGAAGCGCGTCTCGCGCATCGTCTGCCAATAGCCGGACCAGCCCCAATAGGCGGCGATGAAAGGGCGGGTCATGAGCCCGAGGACATGGGGGAGAGCGAGGACCGCGCCGGAGAGCGGGAGCTGCAGCCCGACGAGATAGACCGAGAGAAGCGAAGCATTTTCCGCCGAGCGGCTCAGGCTGGAAATGGCGAGGCAGACGAAAGTCATCGCCGCGTTCGTTAGGCAAAGGATCAGGATCTGGGCCAGGAGATCGCCCGGGAAACGGCAGATCACGCTCACGAAAAATCCCATCCAGGCCGATTGCGCGACGATCAGGACGCTGAGAAAAGCGATCTTGCTCGCGATGTAACTGGCGGGGCGGATGCCGGCGAATTTTTCCTTCTCGAAAATCGCCCGCTCCCCCGCGATCTCGCGCGCGGCGTTATTCGAGCCCATGAGGGTGAGGAGGATGACCTGAAACATGATCAGGCCGGAAACAAGGCTGCCGACGCGGTCGGAGCGGAGGGCAAAGGCGGTCGTCTCGATCAATTGCTGGAGGGCGTTGGAGGAACTGCCGGCTAGGTTCTGGATCTGCGGCAGCCCGCTCCAGGCGAAGATAACGACGAGACAGGGGAAACCGAAAAGGAGCGCGAGTTGGAGCGCAACCTGCCCGCGGTTGCGCAGAAAGAGGAGCCAGCGCCGCCGGAGGAGAATGAAAAACTGCGCAAAAAAATCCGGCGTGCGGTCTTCCGTTGGGCTTTCCGCGGTGTCGTTAGGCAAGATCGCTTCGCGCGGCGCGTAGTGGCCCGCCCGCGCTTGCCAAAGCTCCTGCCATTCTTCGGCCGGTCGCGTGCCGAGGGTGGGGAAGAGCAGTTCCGGATTATCGATCCGGAAATATGCGCCTAACGAAGCCGGCGCGGCCTGGTAAACCACCCGGCCCTCATAGAGAACGGTGACGGTGTCGTGCAGCTCGAGATGGCGAAGGCTGTGGGTCACGGAAATGACCGTGCGCTGCTCGATTTTCGAGAGGTGATGGAGGAGATGCACGATTTCGCTCTCCGCCTTTGGGTCGAGCCCGCTCGTCACTTCATCACAGAGCAGGAAACGCGGTTCGCTCACCATCTCGAGCGCGAGGGCCAGCCGCCGTTTCTGCCCGCCGGAGAGCAGGCCGACCCGGCGGTCCGCGATTTCCGCCAGCCCGACCTTGGTCAGGAAATGGGCCGTGCGTTCTTCCCGCTCCTCCGCACTCAGGCCGCTGACGCGCAGGCTAAGCGCGCTCTCGATGCTTTCTGCCACCGTCAGGAGATCGAAGGCGATGCCAAACTGCGGGACGTAACCGATCTCGTTAGGCGCGAGATCGTGCCGGCTGAGGTCGCGCCCGGCCCAGTATACGCCGCCTTCGTCCGGCTGATGCACCCCGGCGATCGCCTTCAGGAGCGTGCTCTTGCCGCAGCCCGACGGCCCGACCACGGCGTGCAATTGCCCGGGCGCAAAGTGCGCCGTGATCGAGTTCAGCAGCCGGATTTCCGTCGGCGCCCGGCTGGAGACGACGCTGACCTCGCGCAATTCGAGCATGATGGTTGGGATCGTGGCGCATCTGCGGTAGCTTGGCGAGGCGCTATGACGAGATTTCAGCGAGGCACGGTCTGGGCCGTTTTTCTTTTTCTTGGGCTCCTCGTGGTGGTGGCCTTCTTCGCCCGCGCCGCGGCCGGTCGGTACCTCGGGAGCGGGCGTTTCCGCCAGCAGATCACGCGCGCGGTCGACCAGGAATTGAAGGCAAAGGGCACCTTTCAACCGCTCCATTTCACCGACGGCACTTTTTATTCCGACGGCTTTGTCGCCAATGGAAAAGAACGGGCGTTTTTCTCCGAGCTGCGGGCCGATCAAATCCGCGCGGTCGTGAACTGGCGCGGGCTGCTCCATCGCCGCTGGGAAGTGAACGAGCTGCACATTCAGAATCTCGAGATCCGATTTGCGGGCCGGATGCCGGCGGAAAGAGCGCGGACGACGGAGCCGACCCGGCCGGCGGTCAAGAAAAAGAGTTCCTGGAAACTCGACCTGCGCAGAGCCGAGATCGCGCAATCAGCCTGGCACTGGGGCAGCCCGCCCGCGACGGCTGGCAGCCTAACGAAAAGCGGATTTACTCTCACGCCCGACCACGGTTCCTGGTTGGTTGAGGCCAGGAGCGGCACGCTCGCGCAAAGCGGCTGGCCCATCCTGACGATCGATTCGGCGAAACTGCGCTACACCGGCGCGTCGCTTTTCGTGACCGAGAGCGCCCTGCGCGCGGGCGACGGGCGGCTCAATGTCGATGGCGAAATTGCCTTCGATCGCGCCGCCGATCTCCGGGTGCGGCTCGACCAGGTCGACTTCGCGCCGCTCCTGCCGGCCGACTGGCGTTTGCGTTTGCGCGGGAAAATTGCGGGCACGGCGAAATTGCACGCGCCGCTCCCGCAAGGCGCGCTCCGAATCGAGGGCGACCTGCAACTGGTCGAGGGCCAGCTTGAGGCGTTGCCGGTGCTCGACCAGATCGCGGCCTTCACCCGCACGGAGCGGTTTCGGCGTCTTGCGCTAACGCGCGGCTCACTCACTTTCAGCAACGAAGGCGACCGCACGGTGGTGCGGAACCTGTTGCTGGAATCCGCCGGCCTGATGCGGGTCGAGGGCAGTTGCACGATCGCGCAGAAAAAAATCGACGGCGTTTTCCAGATCGGCGTGACCGCGGCCAGCCTGCAATGGCTGCCCGGCTCGCAGGAGCGCGTCTTCACCGTGGCGCGCGACGGTTATTTTTGGACGCCGGTGCGGGTGAGCGGCCCGATCGAACATCCGCACGAAGACCTGACGAAACGGCTGCTCTCGGCCGCGGCGAGCGAACTTTTGCAAGGCTCCAAGGGCACGTTGGAAGACGCGGCCAAGACTTTGCTCGACCTCATTCCGCGCTAATCCGGCAGCTTGAAGGTCGCCGTCACGCCCGATTCGAAGGCACCCTGCGCGCTGCTGAAAATTTGTTTTAGCTGCTCTTCGCTTTCGACCCGGTACTCGATCGAATTCGCGTGCGTTGTCGTCGGATAGGTTTTCACCACGCGCTGCCAGACTTTGTCGGCTGCGACGCGCTGCCCGGCTTCTTTTGCGAGATCGCTAATGCGGTCGACCGCGGATTGCCCGACGCCGAGCGGCGACTTGGCCGCTGTCGGCTCGAGGTAATAAAAGCGCACCGTCATGTTACCCAGGGTGTCGACATTCACCTCGTTCACCCGCGCCGCGCCATCGACGATGTACTCGTGGCCGCTGACCGAAACAATGGAACGGATTGCGACCTCGTAAGTGCCGCCGGGCAATTCGCAGCGCCAATAAGGCAGCCGCGACTCCGGCGTCGCGGTCGGGGAAGGCGACGGCGTCTGGCCATGAGCGGTCGCGGCCAGGGCGAGAAAAATTAGCAACCAGCGTGTTCGCATCGTCATCCTAAAAAACGGGCGACCCATCCTGACGATTCCGCTTCGAGCGGCAAGCCGATTCGGCGTTGACGCCGGGAAGAGCGTCGCGCTTGCGCGCCGTCCGCCCGTCGGATAAAGAAAAACCGCCCAATGACTTCGTCTTCATCGTCCCCGCCGCGGATTGCCCTCGCGGGCATCCCGTGGGACGAGAATTCCTCCTTCCTGCGCGGAGCCAGCGAAGCGCCGCCCCTGATACGCGCCGCGCTTTTTTCCAAGGCGTCCGATTTGCGCAGTGAAAGCGGGATCGATTTTCCTCCGGAAATCCTAACCGACGCCGGGGATGTCCCGGCCCGCACCGGGCGCGCGATGCACGAAGCGATCGAGCAGTTCATCGGCGCGCTCCTCGCGCGCGGTCTCCGGCCCTTGTCGTTAGGCGGAGACCATGCCGTGACCTATCCGATTCTGCGCGCGTTTCAGGGCAAGTTTTTCCCCCTAACGATTCTGCAGTTCGACGCCCACAGCGACCTCTACGATGTCTACGAGGGGAACCGATATTCCCATGCCTGTCCCTTCGCCCGCATCATGGAGGAGGGCCTGGCGACGCGGCTTGTGCAAATGGGCGTGCGCACCCTTGATCCGCACCAGCGCGCGCAGGCGGCGCGTTTTGGAGTCGAGATCATCGAGATGAAAGACTGGCGCGCCGGACTTAAACTGGCGCTGGCCGGACCGGTCTATCTCAGCCTCGACTTGGACGCGCTCGATCCCGCCTTTGCGCCCGGCGTTTCGCACCAGGAACCTGGCGGTTTCAACACGAGAGAGGTGATTGATGCGCTCCTGACGTTGAAGGCAAACTTGGTCGGGGCGGACGTGGTGGAATTCAATCCGCGCCGCGACGTGGGGGACCTGACCGCAAACCTCGCGGCCAAACTGGTGAAGGAGATCGCGGGCCTGATGTTGCGTTAAGCAGATACTCACGCTCTCTCCGCGGAGGCCTGCTAAGGCTTTGATTCCACATGCGCGCTTCCCTCGGAGCCAGAGTGTGCCGGGGGATTGGAGGGCATCGCTTTGTCGATGCCGCGGGGGTGGGCGTGGATAGCAAGAGGCGCCCACTCGCCCTTCGCGGAAGCGACAAAGCGCTTCCCTCCAGGGCACCAGCGCGAAAGTGTGCGTGTGGTTGGAGGGCATCGCTTCGTCGATGCCGCGGGGGTGGGCGTCGATAGCAAGAGGCGCCCACTCGCCCTTCGCGGAAGCTCATTTGTCCGGGCGGCGCACAGCGGTTTGCCGCAAACCCGGAAACTGCTCGGGGCCGATTCGACCCTCATCAACGCGACCTGGGATTGGGGTGGCGGCGACTTCGAGACGGCGCTGGGAGGCGCGTCGCACATGGGACGTCCCGACATCGCGCTCTTTCTCCTCGAGCACGGGGCTCGGCTCGATCTTTTTGCCGCGACCATGCTCGGGCTCACGCCCGTGGTCAAGTCTGCGCTCGAAAAATACCCCGCCTTTCTCAACACTCCCGGTCCGCACGGCATCCCGCTGCTGGCTCATGCCAAAGCCGGAGGCGAGCCGGCGAAGGAAGTGCGGGAATACCTGGAAGGGCTGGCCGGCCAGAAGACCCCGGCGCAGCCGACCTGACGACCGCCGCCACCGACGACCATGGACGCATCGCCAAAGTTTCTCCGGTTCGCCGCCGTCTGCGCCTTCGTCACTGCCCTAACGACGCTGGCGGTGCACCTCATGCCCCAGCTTTGGGCCGGGGCGGACACGTTTGAAAAGCAACTGGAGCTGCGCCATTGCGGGCCTTACCTGCTGCGGCTTTGGATTGTGCTTTTCCATTGCCTCCTGGTCGTGATCTCGATGTCGGCCATCTGTCTCCTGATCTTCCGCGCCAGCCCGGGCTGGGCCGGTCTCGGGTTGCTCGCTTTCGTGGTCTTCGCCATGACGGAAATCCTGCGCACGTCGCTCGCGCTCTTTGCCGTGAACCGGAATCTGCGTGAGCGCTACGCCACCAATCCCGACCCGGAGGCGCGAATCCACATTCGTCTCCTGCTCGAAGCGTTCCCGGGCTTGAACGGCGCGCTTTTTTTCATCTTCATCGTCGCCTTTTTTCTCGGGCTCCTCTGCTACGGGATGGCGCTCGTGACCGGAAGTCATTCCGATCGCGTGGTCGGTTATCTTTTCCTCGGCTGGGCCGCGCTCTCTCTTCCGGCGATCCTCGACGCGGTTGCCGGCGTGGATTTGATCGGGGATAAATTCGCGTGGGTCGGCTATGGGTTTCAGCCGGTCGCGCGCGCGGCCATCGGCGCGTGGCTCTGGAAAAAAAGCTCGGCCTGATCTTAGCGACGCGAAAGATCGTCGCGGTAAACCGTCCCGCCCTTCATCACAAACCCGACCCGTTCGAGCAAAGTAATATCCTGCAAAGGATCGCCCGGCACCGCGATCAGATCGGCGAATTTTCCCGCCTCCACGCTGCCCACGCGGTCGTTCCAGCCGATGATCTCCGCATTCAAGCTGGTCGCGGCGACAATGGCGGCGGCCGCCGGTTCACCCAGGCGGTTACGGACCGCGAATTCCTTCCAGTTTTCGCCGTGTTCGATCACGCCGGCATCCGTCCCGAATCCGGCCGGAAGTTTGGCCGCGAGCGCGCGCTTGAAGCCGGCATACATGACGCCACGCATCTTGCGGCTTCGCTCGCGCTCCGATTCCGGGATGTTATTCTTCACGCCGTTCTGCTCGATCGCATCGCCTACCCCCAGCGTCGGCACGTAGTACGTCTTGCGGTTCGATGCTTTGATCAGCGCGATGGCTTCGTCATCGAGATCCGACCCGTGATCGACGGTGCGGACCCCGGCGCGAATCGCGGCCTTGATCCCGGCCGCGCCGTGCGCGTGAGCCGCGACTTGTCCGCCCCAGCGGGTCGCCTCCACGACCGCGGCTTTGATTTCTGCATCGGAATATTGTTGCCGGCCGGGCTCGATTCCTTTCGAGAGGACCGCCCCCGTGGCCATGATTTTGATGAAGTCGGCGCCGTGCTTGAAATTGGTCCGGACCGCTTTCGTGATTTCCTCTGGGCCGTCCGCGAGATTCCTGACCAGCGGTGCATCGAGATAGATGGAAAATTGTTTTGCGTCACCAGCACCGCCAGTGGAGGAAACGTAATTCCCGGCCACGAGAAGACGAGGCCCCGGCACCGCGCCCTCATTGATGGCATTGCGCAGATCGACATCGACGTAGGGCCAGGTCGGACCCATCTCACGGCAAGTGGTGAACCCGGCACGCAAAGTTACGAGCGCATTACGGGCCCCCCAAAGTGCATCGTGACCGGGCGTGGTTTTGGCCAGCGCATCCTCCCAGTGCACGCCCATCCTAATCGTCAGATGAGTATGCAGATCGATCAATCCGGGCAGCAACGTCGCGTTACCCAGATCGATCACCTTGGCACCCGAAGGAACGATGAGATTCGCACCGACCTCCGCAATCTTTTCGCCTTCCACCCGCACCATCGCGGGCGTGATCGCAGCTCCGCCGCGGCCATCGAGGAGACGCGCGGCTTTGATGATCGTGACCGGCGGATCGGCGGCTTGTGCCTGGCCGTTGAGCGGCAGCCAGGCGCTGCCGCAGATGGCGAAGAGAAGGAGAAAACGAATGGTCACGGAGGGCAGATTAGCGTTTCGGACCGGCGCGAACCAAGCAGCAACTTTGCTCCGGGATGACAGGAGCGGGTTTTGCGGCGAGAAAATCATCATGGACGAAACGAAAATCCCGACGCGCGACGAAATGCTCGAGACCGACAAGTGGGATCTGTCTCATCTTTTCGCGAGTGCGGACAAGTGGAGCGAAGATTTTGCCCGGATCCAGGCGAACTATCCGCGCCTAACGACGTGGAAAGGACGGGTCGGCGAATCGGCCGGGACGCTGGCGGAGATGCTCGAGTTCGACAAGGCGGTCGATCTGAAGATCGAGCGGGTCTATCACTATGCCTCGCTCCAACTGGCGGAGGACAGCTCGAATCCCGCCTTTCTCTCGCGCATGGGGCAGCTCCAGAATCTGCTCACGACGATCGGGGAAGTGACTTCGTTCATCGTCCCGGAAATCCAGGCGATCGCGGACGAAAAGTTCGCCGAGTTCCTGGAAGACCCCGCGCTCGCGGAGTGGGAGATCAGGCTGCGCAAGGTCCGCCGGATGAAGCCGCATGTGCTTTCGGAAAAAGAAGAGCGTCTTCTCGCCCTCGGGAGCGCCGCACTCGATGGCTACGACGACTCCTTTTCGCAGCTGACCGATGTCGACATGAAGTTCGGCGTCCTGGTCGACGAGAAAGGCGAGGAGCGGCCGCTCACGCAAAGCTCCTACAGCAGCTTCCTTGTGAAGCGCGATCACGCGTTGCGGAAACGCGCCTTTCACCAGTTCTACGCCGAGTTCCAGGATCACCAGTTCACGCTCGCGAGCTCGCTTTCTTATTCGGTGAAAGCGGATGTTTTTCGGGCGCGGGCGCGGAATTATCCCTCGGCGCTGGAGGCCTCGCTTTTCAAGGACGACATTCCGCCGGCGGTTTACGATTCTCTGATCGGATCCGTCAGGCAAAATCTCGCGCCGCTCTTTCGCTACTACGAATTGCGCAAGCGGGTGCTCGGTCTGGACGAGCTGCATCCCTACGACACCTATGTGCCGCTGGTGGCGGAGATCGAGACCAACATTTCCTTCG
>JALYQE010000382.1 GCA_030855965.1 Verrucomicrobiota bacterium
GTTGATGATGATGATCCGGCTGCAAGTCATCTCGACTTCCGGCAGGATGTGGGTCGAAAGCAGAATGGTGTGCTGGCGTCCGAGATTTTTGATCAGCTCGCGCACCTGACGGATCTGGTTGGGATCGAGGCCGCTGGTCGGCTCATCGAGAATGAGCAGATCGGGCTCGTGCACAAGCGCATCGGCCAGGCCGACCCGTTGCCGGTAGCCTTTGGAAAGGGCGCCGATCAATTTCTTTTCGACATCTTTCAATCCGCAAAGCTCCTTCACGTCGCCGACGCGCTCGTTGATCCGGCGGTGCGGCACCCCCTTGAGCGCGGCGCGGTAATCGAGGTATTCGGTCACGCGCATGTCGTTATAGAGCGGCACATTTTCCGGCATGTAACCGAGATGCGAGCGGGCCTGGAGCGACTTCTCGAAGATGTCGAAGCCCGCGATCGAGGCGCGGCCCGAAGTCGGCGGCATGAAGCTCGAGAGAATGCGCATGGTGGTGCTTTTGCCCGCGCCGTTCGGCCCGAGGAAGCCCATGATTTCGCCTTTGCCGACCTCGAAATTGAGATTGTCGATCGCGGTCTGGCCGGCGTAGCGCTTGGTGAGATTTTCGACTTTGATCATGCTGCGGTGATTTTTTACTGACAACGACGAGCCCGAAGCGTTGGCAAATTTTTCTGAAAAAGTTTCAGCGCGCTTCGAGATTGACCGTCTCGACCCGGCGACCGCGCCCGTTGCGCCCGACGATCCCGACCGCGAAGTCCACACTCGACCCGCTATCCGCCTGCGCGAGCAGTTTCTCCACGTCCTTGACCGAATTGACGTCGAATTTCCCGAGCCGATAAATGACCAGCCCGCGCTCGAAGCCGGCGCGATCCGCCGGGCTCTCGGGCTCGACCGCGCTGATCAGGACGCCTTTGCCGCGCGACAAACCGAGCGCGCCCGCAAGGTCATCGGTCAGGTCCTGGAGTTGCAGTCCGAACATGCGTTCGGCGTTGGTCGAGCCGGTCTGCTCCTCGGTCGCGCCAGGTTTCGGCGCTGGTTGCTTATCGGCGATTTTCTTGAACGCCTCGACGCTCTGCCTAACAATCTCGGCCGGGATGGCGAAGCCCAGGCCCTGGGTCGGGACGCCCTGCGGGGTGAAGGCCATCTTGGCCGAGCTGATCCCGACGAGCCGGCCGGAAAGATCGATCAAGGGGCCGCCGCTATTTCCCGGATTGATCGCGGCGTCGGTCTGGAGGAGGTCGTGGTAATCGTTGTTGTTGATCGAGATCTCGCGTTTCACCCCGCTCAGGATCCCGCGGCTGATCGAGCTGCCGTAGCCGAGCGCGTTTCCGACCACGAGGACGGTCTGGCCTAACAAATTGGGGGAAATATCGTGCAGATTCACAAACGGGAGCGGCTTGTCGCTGTCGATTTTGATCAGGGCGAGATCCTTCTTTGGGTCGCCCGTGATGTAGCGGCCTTTGAAACTTTTGTTGTCGTTCGTGACCACTTCGATCCGGAGATCGGCGGCGCGCTCGACCACGTGCTCGTTGGTCACGATGTAGCCGCTCGGATCGACGATGAACCCGGAGCCAAGGCTCTGCTGGGTCTGGCGGATCTCGCGCGGGCGGTTGCGATACACGCCGAAAAACTGCGCCGCAAAATCATCGAACGGATCGCGCACCTGGCGCCTAACGATGCGCTCGGTGTTGATGTTGACGACCGCAGGCAACACCTTCGCGACCGCGAGCACGGACGGCTCGGAAGCGGGATCGAACGTGGTCGGACTGGCCTGGCCGAAAGCGGCGGAAAGGAAACCAAGCAGCGCCAAGGGGCCAACAAACCGCCGGATATACTTAGACAGGAGATTATTTTCGACTCGCCGACTCACTTGCAGGCGAACATCGGAGCCCCTCCTGCACTGTCAACTTGCCCGCCGGGCAAACGCCGCCAGAGTACCCAGACCATGCGACCCTCTTTTGCGACCCGCGGCAATCTCGACCTGATCGACGATCAATACCGCCGTTGGGAAAATGATCCGGATTCTGTCGACGCCACCTGGCGCGCGTTTTTTGAAGGCTTCGAACTCGGCAACACGCCGCACCGGAACGGCGCTGCCGCCGTGGCCGCGCCGCCGCGCACCGGCACGTCCGAAGCCCCGCTCCAGACCCGCGTCGACGGACTGGTCTACGCCTACCGCACGCTCGGGCACACCATCGCGCGGGTGAATCCCCTGGCCGATAAGCGCCCAGAAAATTCACTGCTCACCCTGCGCGAGCTCGGGTTCAGCGAGAAGGATCTCGATCTCCAGGTCTCCTCGAAATTCTTTCTCCACAACAAAAAGATGACCCTGCGCGCGATGATCGCGACGCTGGAGGAGATCTACGCCGACGCCATCGGCGCGGAATTTCAGCACATCCAGAATCCCCGCATCCGGAACTGGGTGCGGGACCGGATCGAGTCGCGGCCGACGAAGCACCAGGCCTCGACCCAGGTGGAGATTGCGCTCCTGCGACTTCTCCTGGAATCGGAAGCGTTCGAGGTTTTCCTGCACACCCGCTACGTCGGGCAGAAACGCTTTTCGCTCCAGGGCTCGGAATCGCTCATCGTCATTCTCGACACGATTTTGCATAACTGCCCGGGCCATGGGATCGAGGAAATCTGCATGGGCATGGCGCACCGCGGCCGGCTCAATGTGCTGGCGAATTTTCTCCACAAATCGCTCAGGGTGATCTTCACCGAGTTCAGCACGAACTTCATTCCCGAGCTGGTCGCGGGCGACGGCGATGTGAAATATCACCTCGGCTATCAGACCGTGCGCAAGCTCGCGTCCGGCGCCGAGGTCGAGATCCGGCTCGCGGCCAACCCGAGCCATCTCGAGGCGGTCGACCCGGTGGTCGAGGGCATCGCGCGCGCGCGCCAGCGCATCCGCGGCGACACGGAATTTCGCCGCAAAGTTCTGCCGCTGCTGGTGCATGGCGATGCTGCTTTCGCGGGCCAGGGCATTGTCGCGGAAACGCTCAACATGTCGCAACTCCACGGCTACAGCACCGGCGGGACGGTCCACGTCGTAGTCAATAACCAGATCGGGTTCACCACTCTGCCCGAGGACGCACGCTCCTCGATGTACGCGACCGACATCGCGAAGATGATCGAGGTTCCGATTTTCCACGTCAACGGCGACGACCCGATCGCGGTCCGTTACGTAACCGAGACGGCGCTCGATTTCCGCCAGGAGTTTGGACGGGACGTGATCATCGACATGTATTGCTACCGGCGCTATGGGCACAACGAGGGCGACGAACCGCTCTTCACCCAGCCCGATCTCTACGCCAAAATCGCCAAGCGCCCGTCGGTCGCGCAGCTCTACAAGGCCGAGCTGATCGAAACCAACGTCCTGACCGCGGAAGCGGCGGCAAAACTGGAAAAAGATCTCCAGAACCGGCTCGAAAATGCGCTCGAAGAAGTGAAGGCGCTGGAGAAAGCGTCGCCCGAAGAACAGAATCGATTCACCGAATCGACCGCGGTTTTTCAGCCGAAATATTCCGGCAAATCCGGCCCGACCGCGATCAAGCCGGAGATGCTGCAGCAGATCGTCGCCGGCCTAACGACCGTGCCGGAGGACTTCAACATCCTCCCGAAAGTGAAGCGGATCACGATCGATCGGCAACGCGAGGTCTACCAAGCGGGCGGGCCTTACGACTGGGGCTTTGGCGAGGCGCTCGCTTTCGGTTCGCTCCTGCTCGAGGGCGTGCCGGTGCGATTGTCCGGCCAGGACAGCCGGCGCGGGACCTTCAGTCATCGGCACGCGTTTCTCTACGATGCGAAGACCGGCAAGCCCTATCTGCCGCTCCTCCATCTCGGGCCGAACCAGGCCCGGATCTGCATTTACAACAGCCTGCTCTCGGAAGCGGCGGTGCTCGGTTTCGATTACGGTTACTCGCTCGATTACCCAAACATGCTCTGCCTCTGGGAAGCGCAGTTCGGCGATTTCGCGAACGGCGCCCAGACCATCATCGATCAATTTATCGTCTCGGCGGAATCGAAGTGGCAGCGGCCGAGCGGCATCGTCCTTCTCCTGCCGCACGGCTACGAAGGCCAGGGGCCGGAGCATTCCAGCGCGCGGCTGGAGCGTTTTCTCCAGGCCTGCGCGGAGGACAACATCCAGGTCTGCAACCTGACGACCGCGGCGCAATATTTCCATGTCCTGCGCCGGCAGATGAAGCGCGACTTCATCAAGCCGCTCATCATCATGACGCCGAAAAGCCTGCTCCGTTCCGAGGCGGCTTCCTCGCGCACGGAAGATTTTACCGAGGGCAGTTTCGCGGAAATTCTCGGGGCGCCGACAGCCGGACCGGCGGAGAAGATCGAGCGCATCATCCTTTGCTCGGGCAAGGTTTATTACGATCTCCTCAGTCACCGCGAAGCCGAAAAGATCACAACCGCGGCGCTCGTGCGGGTGGAACAACTCTACCCGCTGGCGGAAGACAAACTGCGCGCCATCCTCAAGCCCTTTGCGCAGGCGAAGCAGATCGTCTGGTGCCAGGAAGAATCGCAAAACATGGGAGCATGGAGCTACATCGAGCCGCGCCTGCGGGTATTGTTAGGCCGAGAAATTGCCTATGCCGGCCGCAACGCCAGCGCCAGCCCGGCGGTCGGGGCGCTCGCCGTCCACAAGCGCGAGCAGGCTTGCGTCATCGGAGAAGCGTTTTCGATCCAATGCTAAAAAATCAAGCGCGCGGTTCAGGAGCGGCTGATCCGAGAGACCGCGCTGCTCCAGCAACGGCGCGGCGTTGCAACAATTTTCCTTATTGAAACGGCGACCAAAAAGCCGTGTTGGCAACGTCGGAAAGCGCGTCTCGAGTAGTGGCCGGGACGCGTGGCAGCAAATCGACCGTGAACGTCGGGCCGAATTGGTTCCCAAGGACGTCGTTGCCAGTGCTATAGAGAATGCCGCCTTTTTTTAGATAACTCTTGAGGTCGTTGAAACTGGCTAATGCGCCGCTCAACTTATTGTTTTCGAGCGCGTAGAGATCGAGCGAGCTATCAAGCAGGCGCAAATCATTGATGATGCGCGTGGCCTGGGAGCGTTTGCGCGCCCGGAGGAAGCCGGGGACGGCGATCGAAGCCAGGAGCGCGATGATCGCCACCACGATCATGATTTCCACGAGAGTAAAACCTCCGCGCCGAGGTGTGTGTATTGAACTTAGTTTCATGTAAGTTGAGTGCAGTTGCTTAGGCTCTAAGAGAAGCAATGCCGGGGCCGCCGTGCCGTCCGGAGCCCTTTCTTTTCCTGTAGTGAAAGTCACTACGAGCTCCACGAAATCCCACTACCGCGGGCGGTCCCGAAGTCTTAGGCTGCGGCTTGGTCTGCATTCTGCACCCAGCGCAACGCCTCCTGCTGCAGGCGAGCCCCGTTCTCGAGCTGCAACTTCTCCTTGATCCGCGCCCGATAAGTTTCAACTGTCGCTGCCCCTAAACTCAGGACTCCGCTGATCTCGCGCGTCGTCTGCCCGCGCCCGATCAGATTGAAAACTTCCAGTTCTCGGTCGGTCAGGCGATCGAGACCGACTGCCGCCTCGGGGCCTCCTGCGATCTGGCCGAGGATTTTGGTCGCTATCTTCGGGCTGAGATAGATTTCGCCGGCCAGGACCTGCCGGAGCGCGATCATGATTTTGGCCGAGGCCTCGCTTTTAGTGATGTAGCCCCTGGCCCCGGCGCGCAAAACGCGCTCCGCGTAGAGACTCTCGTCGTGCATCGAGAGGATCAGGATTGGCAAAGCCGTTCCGGCCGCCTTGAGATTCTTGAGCAACTCCAGACCGCTCGAGCCCTGCAGGGTGATATCGACGATCGCGACCTGCGCTCCGCCTCGGGTAATGAGGTCGAAGCCGTCGCGGATGTTATCCGCTTCACCGCAGACCTCGAGGTCGGGTTCGCGATTGATCAACTCGGCCAGACGTTCGCGGAACATGGGGTGATCCTCCACGATCACGATAGGCGTTTTCTTGTCGTTAGGCGGCCGCATCTTCTTCCTCCATCGACCATTCGCGTTGCGGAAAAGTGCAGACCACCCGGGTACCGCCGTCGTCTGGCTCAGTCATCGCGAGCTGGCCGCCGACGAGCCGGGCGCGATAACGCATGATGCTCAAGCCAAGGCCGGGCGATTCCGCCGCCGTCCGGGACAAGCCGTGCCCGTTGTCGGCCACGCTCAGAGTCGCGAGCGGGCCCTCGGCGCGGAGGGCGATGCGGATTCGGTTGGCATGGCCGTGGCGGGTCGCGTTATTGATCGCTTCCTGCGCGATCCGGTAAAGGTGCGTGGCGGCGGAGGTATCGCCGATCTTCACTTCGCCCTGCACCCGGAAACTGCAGTCGATATTCTGCAGGCGGGCGACCGAGGTCGCGAGGCCTTCGAGCGCGAAAGGCAGGCCGTCTTCCTCCATTGGCACCGGCACCAGGCCACGGGCCAGGTCGCGCGTTTGGACCACGCCTTTTTCCAGCAGCTCAGCCAGCTCTTCCGCGACCGCCGCTTCCTCGAGCAAATCCTGCCGGAGCAAATCGGCGCGGAGCGTGGCCGCGGCACAACCGATCGCCGCGAGATATTGGCAGAGCCCGTCGTGCAGATCACGTCCAATCCGGCGCTGTTCGCGTTCGCTGATCTCGATGATCTCGCGTTCCAGTCGCTGGGTGTGCTCGAGGAGCGCGATGCGGGCGCGGACGGCGTCGTGTTTTTCCTTGAGCGCCGCGCCGCCGACCGCGACAAAGGCGAAATAGCCAAAGCACGAGGCCGGTTCCCAGGTCGCCACCCAAACATGCGAGTAAACGTGACCGGCCAGGATGTCGGCCCACCACCAGGTGATGCCACACAGGATCGCGACCAGCAGCCCGCTTTTGCGATCGCCAAACCAGATCGCGAACATGATCGGGATGCCATAGAAGAGCGACATGCTGACTTCGAGGCCAGAGAGCCAATCGATCGTTCCGCAAAAGAGAACGAGGAGCAGCGCCTCTGCGAGCAAGGCGTAACTGGATTGTCGGTAAACGAAGGCCGGAAATTTCATCGCGCGACTGGCTGGGCCTGTAGAGCAGTTTCCCGGCCAAAAATCGGCCCCGGCGCGCCTGACTGGTTATTTTAGCGGGACCTCGAGATGGCGACGGAAAAAAGCCACCGCGCTGGCCCGGACCTCCGCTTGCGCCGGCGGCCGGAAGACATGGCCTTCACCCGGGAAAAACCGCGTCTCAAACGGATCACGACGCGCGTGCAGAAAAGCCATGAGCGGCCTGGTGTACTTGGCGAAAGGCACGCGCTCATCGTCCAGCCCATGGATGAGCAGCATCGGGGGCAACGGCTGGCGAGTCGGTCCTTCCGGTTGGGCATTCCAGAAACCACCGGCCTGTTCCACGACCGCGCCCACGGCCGGGTTGCGCCGCGCTTCTTCGATCGCGGCAAATGCGCCTAACGAATAGCCGTAGATCCCGACCGAGGGCGACTCCGGATGCCGGGTGCGGACCCATTCGACCGCGTCGTGGACCGTGCCGCGCCAGGTCGGGAAGAGTTTCAGGAGCACCGCCTGCCGCGCAAACCAGGTATGGGTGCGGTTAAAATAATGCACCTGGTAAACTGCATAGCCGGCCCGCGCGAGATCGCCGGCCACGCGCGACATCTCGGGCCCGTCGAAGAGCATCCCGCCCGCGCCGTGCAGGACGAGGATCGGCGGATGCCGGCCGGCGCCGCGCGGCTGGTAAACATCCGTCAGGATCCGCACCCCGCCGCTTTCGAAATGCTCCTGCCTGACGGTGAATGCCGCCTCTTTCGCGGGTGGCGCCGCGGCGCAGCCGAGACTGAGCGCGCCCACCGTCGCCGTGCATAAGAACCGCTGCGACAAACTCTTCATCTCCGATTTATACGACGGCCGGACGCGTTCTCCACGCTTGCACGATTCCCGGATTTGGCGCTTGTTGCTAGGGCATGAGCGCAGCGAAACACGTTTACACCCTCGGGATCGAGGAAGAGTTCCAGATCATCGATCCGGAAACGCGTGAATTGCGTTCCCACATTCAGCAGATCCTCGGCGAAGGAAAAGTCACACTCAACGAACAGATCAAGCCCGAGATGCACCAGTCGGTCGTGGAACTCGGGACCGACGTCTGCGGCAACATCGCCGAGGCCCGCGCCCAGGTCATCCGGCTGCGGAGCGAGCTCGCCAGCATGGCCGGCCGCGGCGGATTGAAAATCGCCTCCGCCGGAACCCATCCGTTTTCGCATTGGTTCGACCAGCACATCACCGAAGGCGAACGCTACGCCACGATCGTGCGGGATTTGCAGCAGGTCGCCCGCGCCAACCTCATCTTCGGGCTGCACGTCCATGTCGGTATTCCGGATCGCGCCACCGCCATCCATGTCATGAACCAGATCCGGTATTTTCTGCCCCATCTTTACGCCCTCTCGACCAACTCACCTTTCTGGGTCGGCCGCAATACCGGTCTCAAAGGCTATCGCCTCAAGGTCTTTGAGCGTTTTCCCCGCACCGGCACTCCCGATGCCTTCGAGAGCCTTTCCGAGTACGAAGATTTCCTCAAGCTCCTGATCAAGACCGGCTGCGTCGACAACGCGAAAAAGATCTGGTGGGACGTCCGCCTCCACCCTTTCTTTGACACCCTCGAGATCCGGATTTGCGACGCGCAATCCCGGGTCGATGACACCGTGGCGCTGGCCGCGGTCATCCAGGCGATCGTGGTCAAGCTGCACAAATTGCAGCACAACAACCTCAGCTTCCGCATCTATCGCCGGCGCCTGATCGAGGAAAACCGCTGGCGCGCCTCGCGCTACGGGCTCGACGGAAAGCTGATCGATTTTGGGCGCGAAGCCGAGGTCGACACCCGCGATCTGCTCAACGAACTGCTCGAGTTCATCTCCACCGAGGTGGACGAACTCGGCAGCAGCGACGAGATCGCGCACGTGGAGAAAATCATGCGCGAAGGGACCGGCGCCGACCGGCAACTGGCGGCCTGGGAACGCCAGCACAACATGCATGACGTGGTCGACCTCATCGTCAACGAAACCTACGAACTCCTGACCGTGCCGGAGCCGGATGCGACCGCGGCGCAGGCTTGAAGACGCGTTGCCCCGGGCGGGGTTTCGCGTCATGCTGAGCGCTCGCCGCCATGCCGAATCGCCCTGACCATACCGTCCTGCCGGTCGACGCCGAGCTCGCGACCGGAGCTCGCAACGCCATTCGCGACTGCCTGCGCCTCCAGCCTAACGAGCGCATTACCATCATCACCGACGAGGCGACGCGCGATATCGCCGCCGCCCTCCAGACCGAGGTCGAGAAAGTCGGGGCCGAGCACGCCGTCTTCATCCTCGAGGAAATGGCGGAGCGGCCGCTCAAAGGCATGCCGCAGGCCGTGCTCGACGATCTTGCCACCTCGCAGGTCTCGATTTTCTGCGCCCAGGCCCAGCGCGGCGAGCTCACTTCGCGCATGCAGATGAGCGAGATCGTGAACAAGAATCACATTCGCCACGCTCATATGGTCAACATCAGCCGCCAGATCATGCTCGAAGGGATGCGGGCCGATTTCAAGGCGATCGATGCTCTCAGCCAGCGCCTGGTCGAGCGCGTCCGCCGCGCCCGGCGCGTCACCTGCCGGACCCCGGCCGGGACCGATTACACGGCCGATCTTTCCTCCAATCTCCGCTGGCTCAAGACCAGCGGCATTATTACCCCGGAGAAATGGGGCAACCTGCCGGGCGGCGAAATTTTCACCTCGCCCTTCGACAGCAACGGCATTTTCGTCGTCGACGGCGTCGTCGGCGATTATCTTTGCCAGAAATACGGCGACATCCACGCGACGCCCCTCACGATCGAGATCAAGGACAACCGCATCCATTCCCTCGCCTGCGAGAACCAGGAATTGCTCGAGGAATTCCGCGCCTACACCAGCACGGACGAGAACAGCAACCGAGTCGGCGAATTTGCCATCGGCACCAACACCGCCTGCACCAGCGTCATCGGCAACATCCTGCAGGACGAAAAGATTCCCGGCATCCACATCGCCTTTGGCCATCCCTACGCCGAGCACACCGGCCAGACCTGGCTTTCCAAGACCCACATCGATTGCGTCGGCCGCGACTTCGACATCTGGTTCGACGGCGAACCGGTAATGGAACGCGGCAAGTTCCTCCTGTAGGGCGGGCGCTCCGCCTGCCCACTTTCGCGCGCGCAGAGCGCGGCTGCTGACATCACTGGCGAGCGGCACGCCTGACGAGTCAGCAACTATCGCCAACTCCCACACCGGTCAGTTTCTGCGCGAGCTGCTTCCTCCGGGGAGCACGGGCAGTCTGCCCGTCGTTCGCGGGAGCTTCCCGCGAACCACTTTGGAGGTTGTTGACACAGAAGACGAAGCGCTCTCACCGCGCGCCGCCGAAGCGCCGCCGGGCTATCAGCCCGGCGGAACGGGGTGGCACCCCGTGCTCCCCGAAATTGCCGCTGCCCGGGAGCTTGCATCGCCATTGGCGCGGGAGCACACTCGGTCGGCAAAATAAATGGTGTAAGACCGAACGCGAGCTCCTGAATCTTGATTCCCCCGGAGAGGAAAGGGGGTGCCATCCCCGAATGACCCGCTATTGGCTGCGCGGCTGGGCGAAGTCGGCGGCGACGTAGAAGGGCGTGGCTTGGCGGAAAAGGTGGGCGATGTAGACGGGGTCGGTTTCGTCGACCAAGCCGTGGCCGATATCATCCTCCCGGTCGCCGGCCGCGGCGATGACCATGTTGAACTCATGGTAGATGGCTGGGTCGCGCGGTTCCATGAGGAGGAGGAACTGGTAACCGCGCCCACTCGGGGCGACGGCGGCACCGCTCGGGCTGCGGAAAATCCAGACGGCGCGAAAGTTTCGATGCTTGCGCAGGAGTTCGAAAGCAGCCTGGACAAGCTCGGTCGGATAGTCGGCGGGGTCGAGAAGCTCGAGCGCGACCTCGACGTCGTCGTCCTCGATGCCGAGCGGCTCAAAGACTTTGCCGCTGGCGATGTCGCGCATGAGGTCTGGCGGAAGGATGAACTGCGGGGTGCTGCAGCTCTTGTTGAGCACGGCGCGGACCCCGGCTTTGCCGAGGACTTCCATCACTTGGATGGCGGGCATGGAGACGATGTGCATGGAATTGGGAGGGACCTTGCCTTTCGCCAAACCTTCCTGGGCCCGGGCCTCGGAGGAGAAAATCGGGATGAGTTCGCCTTCCTCGTCGTGCAGACAGACGAAAGGAGATTCCATCCCGTTCTCGAGTTGAAAGGCGTCGCCTAATTCCAGTTCGGGGCGATAGGGAATGAGGAGAAAAATTTCGCCCTCGCCCAGCTCGCGGCAGAGCTGCGGCATGGCCGACGGACCGCGCTGCACGGCAACGAGTGCCTGATCCAGATCATTCAAGGGGATGGAGCTCATGGCTGCTACTAAAAGGAAAAGCGAAGCACGATCAAGAGCCTCACTGGATGCGACCGGTGTTTCTGCCGCGCGCCGTTTTGCGGTCTTTGCTATCCGCCTTGGTAGATTGCTCTCGCGCCCGGTT
>JALYQE010000019.1 GCA_030855965.1 Verrucomicrobiota bacterium
GCTCGTCATCGTGCTGGTTGTGCTGGGGTTTCCCATCGCGCTCATCCTCGCGTGGGCCTTCGAGCTCACGCCGGAGGGCATTCAGCGCGCCGGTGATGCTGGGGCGGTTCCAAGACGGCCGCGTAGCAAGTGGATCGTCGTCGTAACTGTCGCCTCCGTTGCTGCGGCGAGCATTGGGTTTTGGCAATGGCAATCCCGGCCACCCGACAAGCGCATCGCTGATCCTCCCACCCCGCAACCGCCGCCGCTGGCGGAAATGAAATCGGTGGCCGTGCTGCCGTTCGTCAACATGAGCGGCGATCCGGCTAACGAATACTTCAGCGACGGCATCACCGAAGAGATCCTGAACGCGATCTCGCATTTGCCTAATCTGCGCGTGGCGGCTCGCACGTCCTCGTTCGCCTACAAGGGAAAGAATGAAGACATCGCGGCGATCGCGAGGAACCTGCGTCCATCCTGTCGGGGGTCAGTCCTAAGGGAAGGATCATTTCCGGGCGTGCAGGAGGCGGTTGAGGTGCGTCCACGTTCCCATATGGAGTTCAGCTGCGATCCACTTGAGCGGCATGGTCGTCTCCTGCCGCAACCGCCGCGCCATCGCCACCTTCACCGCAGCGCCTTTTCGTTCTCTCGCCAGCTGCTCGACACTCCAGCCGGCGCGCGCCAACTCGCTCGCAATCAAACGACGCGCCTTCTCTATCTCGGTCTCTAAGCGCTCCCGACCGCCGTGATGTTCGCCCATCTTTCCTTCCCATTTCCCCAGCAGCCGATCGAGAAAGTTCTCCGCGCCCACGCGCCACCCATTCCGCATCAACTCACCGCCCGCCGCCAAGTCGGTTTGGCGTTGGCTCTCCAGGCGTCGCTCAAACTCGCGCCGCCCACGCCGGTCATCTTGTGCAATTCCGTGCTCGCCCAAGACCCGGTCCACCCGCAACCACGCAGGCCGCTTTCCTGCCGTGGCCAGGTATGCTGGGTAGCTGCTCCACGGGTAACTCGCCAGCTTCTCGCTCTCCGCCACCAGTCCGGCGCGCGCTGGATTGAGATGCACGTAATCCGCCGCCGTCCGCAAATAGCCCGGCGTCGTTTCATCGATCACCTGCGCCTTGTAGCGCCCGCCAAAGAGATGCCCGCTGTAATGGTGGCGCCGATTGAAGCGCATCGTGTAGGTGCCGAGAAGCCACTTCATTCCCGTGACCAGGTTGGGGTGCGGCGTTTCCACAACGAAATGGAAATGATTGCTCATCAAACAATGGGCATGCACCTGCCATTGCGTCTTGCCACAGGCGCCGGCCAGCGTTTCCAGAAAGAGAAGTCGATCCTCCGGCTGACGGAAAATGTCCTGTCGCCGATCCCCGCGGCTCATGACGTGATAGATCGCGCCTGAGTATTGGATTCGAAGCGGTCGGGCCATCGCGATTATCCTGTCCGGAGAGCAAAAATGTGTCAATCCTTAGGACTGACCCCGACCACTTTGGTCATGAATCGCACGGGAGACCTCTGCGCTCGGGTCGAAGCGGCGCGTGACATGGCCGCGCGGATTCCCGGGGCAAAATTCATCGAGTATCCGGGCAACAGTCACTCCGCGATGCTCGACGACATGGACATCGTGCTTTCCGACATTCACGAATTCATCACCGGCGAGCGACCGATCGACTCCTTCGATCGGGTGCTGGCGACGGTACTTTTCTTCGATATCGCCTCATCCACCGAACGCGCCGCTGCCATGGGCGACACCGCGTGGCGCAATGTCTTGGACTCTTATTACGCCGTCGTGCGCAAGGAACTGGCACGCTATCGAGGCAAGGAAACCAATACCACGGGCGACGGCTTTCTCGCGACCTTCGATGGCCCCGCGCGGGCCGTGCGCTGCGCGCTCGCGGTTGGGCTCGCGGTGCGCCAGCTCGGAATCGAAGTCCGCGCCGGCGTACATACCGGCGAGTGCGAACTGATGGGCGACAACATCGGCGGGATTGCGGTCCATGCCGGCGCACGGATCATGGCGAAAGCCGAACCGGGCAGCGTAATCGTTTCACGGACGGTGAAGGATCTTGTCGCCGGTTCGGGAATTAATTTCCAAGACTTGGGCCTGCACGAGTTAAAAGGGGTGCCGGGCGAGTGGCGGCTCTTCTCTGCGAGCTAGATTGGATTCGAAGAGGTCGAGCCATCGCGCCATCCTGTCGGCAGGACGAAATGTATCAATCCTTAGGACTACCCCGGCTCGACCCTGGACCCCGGCTCGACCCTGACCCCGGCTCGACCACTGACCCCGGCTCCACCCCGCGCGGCGAAGCGGAGTAGCTGAGCGATCAGCGAATCTCGCCCGCGATTTCCTTAAGCCAGCCGTCGAGAGTTGGCAGGAAATCGGCGTGGAAACGCGAGGCCTGTTCGAGTTCTCCCTCGCAGAGCCCGATCGCTTCCAGACCAAGATGTTGCGAGCCCTCAAGAAGGATTGTTTTGGTTCGATCGCCTAGTCCCTTAAGTCGCTCCATCGCGATTTTGGCAGGCGTGGAATCATCCATTGTTCCGAAAAGGAAGTAAGCCCGGCCGGGGTAATGCTTCCAGATCGGAAGCGGATCGAAATCGGGCTCGAGAACGTCATACCACTGCGGAGGACTGCTCGATTCGGCGGTAGCGGGGAAGAGCCAGTCGGCGATGGCCGGGCGCTTCGCCGCGCCGGTGCTGATTTCCAGGAGCGCGGCGGCATCTTTCGGATTTCGCTTCGCGGCAAAAAACGCGCGCTGCTGCGCAATGGCGAGCGCGACATCGTCCTTCGCGATTCCGGCACAGTTCATTCTGACTTCGGTGTTGTAGAGATTTTGCTCTTCGACGGTAAGCGCCGAGCCGGCTGCGCCGATCAAGATCGTGAACGCAGGATCGGCCCCGTTTTCGATGGCCTTCGCTACGACCCAACCCGCCTGGCTCGAGCCGGCGAGGCCGACATGGGCGGGATCGACCCCGTTCCGGCTGCGGAGAAACATCAATCCTTCCTTCGCATCCGCGGCCAATTGACTGAATCCGGCGCTTTCCCAATTCCCGAGCGACTGGCCCACGCCACGTTTGTCGTAGGTCAACACTATCGCGCCGTCGGCCGCAAAGCGTTCGGCGAGGAAGGCGATGATCGATGCGTAGCCGTTCCGATCCTGAGAGCCGGAGCCGTGCACGAGGACGATTCCGGGTCTCACGGCATTGGCGGTGACGGGACGGTAGAGCGTCCCCTCGAGTGCTTCGTCGACGCCGAAACGGACGTCGGAACGCTCGACCTCCAGGCTGCGCAGGAACGTTTCCGGCGGCGAGCCTGCGCGCTTCCGGAGCAGGCTTTTCTTGGACGGATCGAAAACGATCTCCTCGCGAACCGCGGAATCGATAACGCGATTTCCCGCCGTCCATTCGCGTCCGCTCACGCGAGAAAGCCCGCGCCAGTCGCCGGTGCATTCGTCGAGCAAATAGTAGCGCCGCGTTGAAAGCGTGATCGTGATTCCGCAATCCTTGCCATCGCTGTTGGCTCCGCTTTTGCGGTAGTGGCCAACAACCTTTTCGTAGTAGGCGCGGTCGAGTTCCTCGTCCTTGTCGGCGAAGAGGACGGGGCCTTTGGCGTTCTCGAAATCGGTCAACTCCGCGGCTCCGCTGGCGTCGTCTGTAAACAGGCCATCCCGAACGCGTGTGGAAAATTGACCGTAGTGACTCTGTCGTTTCCGCCCCTTGCCGATGCGGAGGCGATAATAGCCGGTGACGGTTCCGTCTCCCTGCGTAGCCGTGTTTTCGATGAGGCGGAAGTTGAGGTCCGCACCCGCCAGAGATCGGAGGCCGAATTGCTCAAATGTTTGGCGAAAGCCGGCTTCGATTTGAGTCCGACCGGCGCGCGCGGTCGGTTCGGCACCGGCGTAGTTCTCCGCGTAGAAAGCGTCTTTGGCATAGGCGCTGGCTGCCTGAACGGAATCTGCTTTCGCGTAACTATCGCGCAGGATTTTGAATGGCTTTCCCGCCTGATCGCTGTCCTGCCCCCGGAGAGTCGGGCAAGCTACGCAAAGCGCGCCGAGCGCTAGTATCCCCGCATGGCGGGCGTTGGTTTTCGAGAAGAAACGCATTCTGAACGAAGGGCAGTATACCTTCACCTCGCCGTTCGCGTCTTCGCAAACATTTTGTGACGGCGTGGCGCGGCTTCGACCGCCTTCACCTTCGAAGCGGTGACTGTTCGCCAATTGCGGGGTCGTGCGGGGTCACATCTTTGGGGCGTGTTGCCCAAATCGGGCTGAGGAAAAAATAGTCGTCCCCAAAGCGGCGGCGATCTGGTAAAGCGCTTGTCCCATCATGATGGGACGACAGAAAAGCTAGCGGGAGCTATTCAGTTACGCGATCAATCTGGAGAAGCGCGTGCGGAGCGACCATCCGCTGCGGCGGGTGGCGGCGGCGCTCGACTTTGGCTTTGTGCGCGAGGCCGTAGCGCACTGTTACGGGAAGAATGGACAGGTCTCGGTCGACCCGGAGGTGATCCTGAAGATGATGTTCCTGCTTTTCTTCGACGACGTGGCCAGTGAGCGCGAGTTGATGAAAGTGATCGCGTGAAGCAGAGGAAATGCAGCACCAGGCCCGACTTCTGCGATGCAAGCGCAACCTATGGCAGCGGCACTTTGGGATTCTCGCACCTGCCGTCGTTTGCCGTCTAACGCGCGGACAATCTTTGCCAGCGCGCGTTTCTTCAGCGGCCGGCAGAAGAGAATCTGAAGAACTGAAAACTGAAACGCCGTGACGATCCCGCCGTAAACGCTGAAATGATTTGCTGGACGCGGGCGTTATCTTCGCCGGTGCGATTGTGGCGATATCGTGGCTCGAGGTTGCGGTCCGCTTCAGCGACCGGACGATGGGAGCGATGCGGGAGCGGGATCAGGGTTTGCCGGTCGAGGCAAAACCGCCGTAACGCTTCACCTGTTGGGCGAGAACCGCGTCGACGGCTTTCGAGATCTCCTTAAAGCCGTCGGGGTCGTATCCGCCTACCGAATAAACGACCGAGACGTGCGTGCCGCTGTCTTTGGCCTTGAAGGTAACTTGCACCGAGCCGGCGACGCCCATGAACTGGAGAGGCCCGAGTCCACCGTTGAAGACCAGCATCGCGGCTGGATTCGCATGAACCACGGTCATGTGACGCACGGAGCCGCCATTCGGCAGCGTTTCGCACCAACAGCCGCCCGCTTTTGGGTCAATCGAGATGTTTTTGGCAGCGCCGGAAAACGAGTGGGAGTCGTTCCACCAGCGACCGACTTCGACGAACGCGTCGTAGGCGGCCCTGGGATCGATCGAAACATCGGTCTCGTGCGAGATCATGAAACCAGAAGCGCTCTGCGAGACGACTTTTGCGCGGGCGGCCGGGACGAATAAGAGAGCCGTCGTTAGGACGACAGCGGCTTGGAGTATGTGGGTCATATTTGTTTCCTCGTGTTGCATTGCCTAACGAAATCTCGGATCCGACCCGGCGGGGCGAAGTGTTCTTAGAAGTGCGCCCCCACGTATTCCCACATCTGGTGATGCCAATAGGGCCATTCGTGGCCGCCCTTCGGGCCCCAGTCGTCGAGATGATGCGCGATGCCCCGGTTCCTGAGCACTTCGGAGAAGCGGTAGGTCGGGCCGGGCGCTTCCCAGGGGCCGCAGCCGGTCGCGAGGTGGATATCGCAAGTGCTGTACTGGTGGAGAAACCAGGGATCGTTCTGGTTGGCGATGTAGTCGATCGGGTTATTGAAGTAGAAGTTGTCGTCGTACATCCCGTCCATGGAATCGCGCATGTCGTAGACGCCGGAGAGCGCGTAGCAGCGCTTCACCCGGTCGGGATGTTTGAAGAGAGTGTTGGCGGCGTGAAAGGCTCCGAGCGATGCGCCGTAGGTGGTGATCGGGATGCCGCCGGTCTGGCATAGGGAATCGATGAAAGGGAAAACTTCGCTGGCGACGTAGTCGTCGTATTGCGCCTGCAGCCAGCTCCGATGAAAAGGATGCGCTCCTTTGTTCTGGAACGAGTCGTTGTTCACGCCGTTGATGGAGAAGACGCGGATGCGACCGGCATCGAGGTAAGGGCCGAGGGTGCGGATCATGCCCTGGCCTTCCTGCTCCCACTCGTCGCCGCCGCTGGTCGGGAAAGCGAGGATGGGCATTCCGTAATGGCCGTAAAGGGCGACACCCATCTCGCGATTGAGGCGCTGAGAGTACCAACGGTGATAGTCACGGTGCATGGCTGGCGAGAATATCGGGTTCGCGGTCGGGCTCAAGCCCGCTTTAAACGTCGCGCATTCGCGCCGTCGGATGATGGGCTAGCGTAGTTCAGCAGCGGCATCTTCTGCGGCACTGTGCTGCGCCGGAGTCGACCGCTTGTTTTTCCGCAACTTGATGGCGCCAGTCGCGAGGCTCATCGCAATCAAAAGGCCTGCCATCAGTGCAATGTCAGGTGCGCTTTCGAAGATCGAGCGCCAGGGAATTCCGATGAATCTCGGGACGGCGAAGATGAGCGCGAGCGGCACCGCAATGTCGAATAGCACCGTCCGTCCGATGGGCGCCGGGCGTGGCGCGCGGGCGGCGCGGAGAAGCGACCGCAGCTGCATCGCCGCAAGCACCAGGCTGGCGGCGGCAACGACGAAGTAGATGTGTCGAAGTGGCCGAAATGGGGGAGGCAGCGGCCGGCCGTGCATGAGCGCTGCGATCGCGGCCGCGATCTCACGCGGGTGATCAACGAACATCGAGGAGACGTTCGTCAGGACCACAATCGCGCTGTTTTGTTCCGGCAACAGCACGATTGCGCCGCGGTAGTTTGGCAAAGCGCCACCATGCCAGAGCGATGGGCGTCCAGCGGTCGTGCCCGCGCGCAGACCCATCGCGTACTTGAACGTGCCGGCGTCCGCCGCGCCGGTGTGCATGACGCCGGCAGAAGCTTCGGAAAGGATCCGCGTCTCGCCGACACGTCCGCGCCCGAGATGGGCCGCGAGAAAACGGCCGAGATCGCGAGCACTGGTGATGATGGATGCGGTGGGCAAACGGTCCGGCTCGAAGCGGTAGGCCGACGGCCCGGCGAAGCCGAACCAGATATTCTTACCGGAGACGAGCCCGGCCGCGACGGCTCCGTTTTCCTGAGTGAACGACTGGGTCAAGCCCAGAGGCGTGAACACCGACGCCGTCAACCTCTCACCGAAATCCTGGCCGGTCACCTGTTCCACCAGGGCGCCAAGCACCTGATAATTCGGACTGGAGTAAACGTGAGCGCCACCGGGCGGCGTGACCAGTGTCGTCTGGGCAAGGGCGGCGACATGGTCCTGCAGTCGCGGATTTGATCCTGTCGCGCGCGGAGCGTCTCCGGGAATGCCGCTGTTCTGATTGAGCAAGTGCCGCACGGTGATCTTCTTGGACGTTGTTTCATTCGCGGTGCGAAAGTCTGGCAGGTAGCGCTCGACCGGTGCGTCGAGCTCGACAAGCCCGGCATCGACGAGCTGCATCACAGCCGTCGCGGTGAAGAGTTTGCTCAGCGAGCCGATGATGAAGGGCGTGTCGGGCGTGATTGGTCCGCTAGCGCCGGAGCCGCTCGCAAACGAATGAACGACCTCATCTCCGCGCATGATGACGACCGCGATACCCGGGATCAGATGCGCCTTCATCTTCTGCTCGATGACCGCATCGATTTTACTGAACTCTTTCGGCTTCGTCGCGGCCGAGGCCGCACCAGCGAGCAACGTCAGGAGCAGAATCGTCGCGGTTTGAGCAGGTGTCGAAGAGCGCCTGCAAGACGTCTCGGTCGGCATGATGGTCCCGGAGTTAGGCGAGGTCGTAGCGATCCAGGTTCATCACCTTGTTCCACGCCGCCACGAAGTCTTGGACGAACTTCTTTTGCGAGTCGGCGCAGGCGTAAACTTCCGCCAGTGGGCGGAGCTGGGAGTTGGATCCGAAGATGAGATCGACGCGGGTGCCGGTCCATTTCATCGAGCCGGTGTTGCGGTCGCTACCTTCGAAGACTTCGGCTTCTTTCGAGACCGGCTTCCAATTGTGGTCGGTTGTGGCTTCCCCAGTGGTGGCGGTGTGATTGAAAAGACATTTCCCTGCGGTGGCGGTTTCGTTGCTCATTGGTTCGATAAAAGAGTGCGGAAATATACGCACAGCCCGCGCTTTGGACGAGAATTCGCTCCGAAAATCGATCCGCCACGGACTTCGGCAGTCGCAGCCGAATCGGACGAGCGGCGATCGCTCACTCGCTACTTTTTTGAGAGCACGCTGCAGCTGCCGATGGAGAGTGAACGCCTTTTTGATCGCAAAACCATCGCGATCGTTGTTGAAATAAGCCCCGATGCGTCGTGCACCGCTGGCTTCGATCTTCCCGGTCCAGGCTGCCAGTTCCTCCGCGCTTCCCCCGAGTTTGCTCGCGGGTCGCGGCGCCAAAACGCAATTCTTATTTACCTGGCGGCTTGGCACTTCGGCTTTTTTCTGCTGGGATGGCGTGCCGGGAAATTTTACCATCCAACCCTGAGGAGGGCTTTATGAGCAAAAAAATCATCTGCCTGTTCATGGCGGCAAGCGCAACGGGCGCGATGCTGCTCTTTGCGCAAGAGGGAGCGATCACGTCGGAAGGGAAGCTAGTCCTGGACAAGAAGACCTACGCGCTGAAGCGAGCGTTGGCTTACGAAACGACGATCGACGCTGAGGATGCGATCGCGGTGGTCTTGAGCGGCCAGCCGATTACGAACGAGAAACTGGAGGAGGCGCGCGACGCGGAAAAGGACGATCGCGACGGCGATTTCGGTCGACCGTTCCTTAAGCTCGTATTCACCAAGGCGGGGCAACTGAAGTTTTGGAGCGCGGCCGCGGGAGGCAGCATGCTCGGCCGCAGTAGCGGGAAGGCGACCGGGGAGTTGAAGGTGCAGGGCGACCGGGTAAAGGGCGCAGCCAGGCAGCCGACCGAGGACGCGGGGATATTTGCAGCCGGGTTCGATGCGCGTTTCGATATCGCGCTGTTGCAGGCGGGGCAGGCCCTTCCGCCGTCGACGGCCAAGAAGTACGGGCCGGCCGCGAAGGTGAAGCCGATGGTGACCGGTATTTTCAGTGGCAATGGCAAAGACGGAAAGCTGGCCTACGTCTCGGCGAATTGGAGCGAGCCGTTTGCGGGCAGGCCCGGCATCGAGCTGGTTTTCACGGAGAAGGATCATGCGAAGGAAAAGAAGCCGGACACGGGCGCGATGTTCGGCAAGTTCGGCAGCGCGCTCATCATCTCGTTGCACGAAGATGGCGGCATCTACGGGTGCCATGTGGTGCACAGCGCGCATCAAAATAAGAGCTTCAGCTCGATCGGCCGGATGGAGACGACCGAGTTCAGCTACGCCGACGGTAAAGTCGAAGGCGAACTTACCACTCACGGCGAGGTCGATACGTTCGGTGAGAAATGGGAGGTGAAGATCAAATTCCTCGCCCCGCTGGGCGAAATCCCGAAAGAGTTTCAGGTCGCGGAAGAGAAAAAGCCGGAGAAGAAAACAAAGCCCGCGCCCGCTGCTGAAGATGACGACCTGGATCTGGGCGACATGGGCGACGACGAACCGGCCGGCGAGCCGGCGGCAGCGGGATTGAGCGTGAAAGAACTCGCGCTCACGAAAGACGCGACCGGGGTCGAGTACCAAGCCATGGTCGAACACGTTCTCTTCCAGAGCCCGTCGCCGGTGAAGAAAGTTTGCGCCGAGCTGGCCGCGAATTTAAAAGCGCAAGGCTGGGCGGGCGACGGTCCCGACATGGTCAACGCGCAATCCTCGATCCTGAAACGCAAGCGCGGAGAAGCAGCCCTAACGATCTTCGTGAAGCCGCAGGGCAGCGGCAGCGAAGTGAAAGTGTTCACCGAAGGCCTCGCCTGGGACGAGGAGTAAGGAGAGGGCTTTGGCGCCTGCCGGGCGACTCGAGATTCTCGCTCGCCCACGTCGCAAACCAATTCATCCCTGCAACGCTGGGAGCCGATCGTTCTCAGCATTCTTCGCATCGTCGTCGGCCAGTTATGGGATCGAGTTTCCCTTGTTGGTCTTAACCAGATTGGCGTCCGCGGCTTTGATTTGGCCGTCAGCGTTGACGTCGGCGCGGAAGTTCGCGCTCGTCACGGGCTGGTTCGCCTGACCTTTAATTTGTTGCTGGTCAGCTTTATCGACCACGCGATTGGCATTGGCGTCAGCCGCGAGAAAGCCAAACGGGACGTCACCATGTGGCAGTCCATCTCCATTAATGTTCAGCGCTCGCAAGGTCACGATCTCAGCGCTGGTCACGCCGGTAATCGCGGCCGTCATACTATTGCCGCTGAAGGTGACCGCACCAACCGTGGCCGTTCCGCCGATCAACTGAACCTGGCCAGAGGTTACCGGTCCGTCAAAGTTGAAGACCGCGTTGTAAGTGCTGGCGACCCGGTCTTCGACTCCGGATGTGCCGGTCAGCGGCATCGCAATGTCGAAGGTGCCAGCGGAGCCATGAGTCACGCGTGAGGCTGCGCTCAGCAGGGTTGCAGTCCCTCCAGTCACATCCAAAAACGCTGCACTGATCGGCCCGAAGGTCTGGAAGCCCTGGATGTCGCTCACGCCCCGTCCGCGCGCGAAGATAATGTGGCGGCCGACCGACAGGCCGGCCGTGTTGATGGTCGCGTTAACGGCTACGGTCGGCGAATTGAACGTGCCGTTCATAGGGATGGCCGTGCCGCCGGCCCAAGGCGGCGTGTCAAT
>JALYQE010000025.1 GCA_030855965.1 Verrucomicrobiota bacterium
CAAGGAAGAGGCGAAACAGAAAAAACGGGCGGCGGCGGCGGAAGAACGCCGGCGCAATTCACCGCGCCCACCGCGCTTGAAAAGGAAGATCCTCGAGAGCAAACGCCAGCGCTCGGCCCTGAAAAAACTGCGCGCCAAGCCGGTCGACTGAGCTATTCGTCCACTCGTGATGCAAACCAAGGTGCGGATCGGAGTCGTCGGGGCGGGTTGGCCGGGGCAGCAGCACGCCCGCGCCATCAGCGTGTCGCGCGACGCCATCCTCCAGGCGCTGGCCGAGCCTAACGACGAGCGGGCGGCGGAATTTCGCACGGCTTACGCGCCGGCAAGGATTCATGCCGATTACAGCGACTTGTTAGGCGACGCCGCCGTCGACGCGGTCGTGATTTGCCTGCCGAATAATCTTCATTTCCCCGCCACCCTCGCCGCCCTCCGCGCGGGCAAGCATGTCCTCTGCGAAAAACCGCCGACCATGAACGGCGCCGAGATGCGCGTCCTGCAGGAGGAAGCGGAAAAGCACGGGCTGGTTTATTATTTCAGCCGGCAGTTCCGTTTCACGCCGGGTATGCGCCTGGCGCGTGATCTCATCGCCCGCGAGCAGCTCGGCAAAATCTATTTTGCGGAAGCGGTCTGGGTCCGTTCACGCGGCATACCGACGGGCATCGGAGGCTGGTTTACCGACAAACAACGCTCCGGCGGCGGGACGCTCATCGACATCGGAATCCATGCACTCGATTCCGCATGGTACTTGATGGGAACACCGCGGCCGGTCTCGGTCACGGCTTCGGTTTTTCAGAACTTCAAGCACCTGGTGCGGACGCCGATCTTCGACGTGGAAGATGCGGCCTTCGCTTTCATCCGCTTTGCCAACGACGCGGTCGTGCAGCTCAAGACCTCCTGGGCGGGCAACCTGACGGATGAAATTCCGCAAGGCGATGTCTTCGGACGCGAGTTGAACAACTGCACCGTCTATGGCGACAAGGCGACGGTCCGGCTGAAACCGCTCACGCTCTTTTCGGACGTCGACGGCGAGCTAGTCGACCAGGCCCTGGAGCCGCAGGACAATGCCGACTCGTTCGAGCTGCAGATGCAGAATTTTGTCGACGCCATTCGGGGAGTGGCCGCGCCGATCAACAGTGCGCAGCAGGCGGTTTACATGATGGAAATGCTCGACGCGATTTACCTATCGAGCAGCAGTCGGCGCGAAGTGCCGATCGCGCAGGTGTAAATAAATCGCCTCAAAGCCATCCGCCGAGGGGGTTTGTCGCGAATCGGGTTTGTTAGCAAATCAAACTACTTATGAAAAAACTTATCTTGTTAGTCCCGGTCATCGCGGTCAGCGCTCTGTCTTCCTGCACCACCGTGATCAAGGAACCAGCAACTGCCACCACCACCACCCACACCGAAACCGCCGTGGAACGCACGCCCACGAGCACGAGCACGACGGTGACTCGTCAGAGCGGGGGCGGATACTAGTCCGCCATCTGAAACATTCGGGGAAGGGAGACGCGAACGCGTCTCCCTTTTTCTGTGTAGGGCGGCCGTATCGGCCGCCAATGGGGCAGTGACGAATGCAGAAGCCAAGTGCGATGGAGATTCGGTCAGCGGAGCTGCGTCACTGCGGGCGACACACGCCCGCCGCTACACTTCTTCCACTTCGGCGTCTTCCGTTTCCTGACTAACGACCGGTGCGATCGCCTGCAATTTCTCCGCGCCGCGCAGGTCCATTAGCTTCACGCCCATCGTATTGCGGCCGACCGCGCGAATCTCCGAGATGCGGGTCCGAACCATTTGTCCCTTGGTCGTGATGAGCATGAGCTCGTCTTTTTCCGTGACGGTGAGCGCGCCGACGACGCGGCCGGTCTTGTCGCCGGTCTTCATCGTGATGATACCTTTGCCGCCGCGTTTCTGGGTACGGTAATTGTCGAAGGCGGTGCGTTTGCCGACGCCATTCTCGCCGGCGACAAGCAGCATCGCGTCGTTATTCACGAGCGCGATCGCGACAATGTAATCGCCCTTCGTCGGCCGAATGCCCCAGACCCCGACGGTGTTGCGGCCTTGGTCGCGCAACTGCTCTTCGTGAAAGCGCAGGCTCATCCCTTCGGTGGTGATGAGCACGATCTCGTTGTCACCATTGGTGAGAACCGCATCGATCAGGCAATCGTCGTCCTCGATGTTGATCGCGATGATTCCGCCTTTGCGGACGTTGCTGTAATCGGAAAGGTTCGACTTCTTCACGATGCCGGTGCGGGTCGCGAACACGATGTGGAGATTTTCATCCCACGTTTCGTCGACCAGGTTCGGCGCGGTGCCGCTGCTCTTCGATTGAATGCGAATGGTGGCGGCGATCTTCTCGCCCGAGCGCAACTCGAGCAGGTTCGCGATTGAGCGGCCTTTGGAGGCGCGGCCCATTTCTGGAATCTCGTAAACCTTTTCCACGTAACAGCGGCCTGATTCGGTGAAGAACATCAGGTAATCGTGCGTCGTGGCAGTGAAGAGATGCTCGATGAAATCGCCTTCGTCTTCCTGGGTCGCGCCTTCGCGTGTCGTCATGCCGATCACGCCTTTGCCGCCGCGGCGTTGCGCGCGGAAGGCACTAACCGCAGTACGCTTGATGAAGCCGTTATGTGTGATGCTGATGATGGTGCCTTCGTTGGCGATGAGATCTTCCATGTTGATCTCGCCTTCGTCGGGCACGAGCTGGGTGAGACGCGGGCCGGCGTGCTTTTGCCGGATCTCGCGCAGCTCTTCCTTGATGATCTCGAACACGCGAATCTCCTTCGCCAGGATATCGCGCAGGTCCTTGATTGTCTCGATCAGCTCCTTGTACTCGTTGATGACTTTTTCGCGCTCGAGGCCGGTCAACTGGTAGAGCCGCAGCTCGAGGATCTGGTTCGCCTGGTGTTCGCTAAAAGCGTAACGGCCATCCGTTAGGCGAGCTTCGTTGCGAATCAAAAGGCCGAGTTGTTCGACCTGTTTCCGGGTGAATTCAAAGGCGAGCAATTTAACCCGCGCTTCATCGCGATTGGCCGAACCGCGGATGATGCGGATGAACTCATCCATATTCGCGAGGGCGATGAGGTAGCCCTCGAGCGTCTCAGCTCGCTCCTCGGCTTTGCGCAGCTCGTAGCGGGTCCGGCGCAAGACCACTTCGCGGCGATGATCGATGAAAGCCTGGTTCGCTTCCTTGAGCGAAAGCAGCTTCGGTTTGCCGTGATCGATCGCCAGCATGTTGACCGCAAAGGAGGATTCCAGTGCGGTGTGCTTGTAGAGATTATTGATCACGACCTTCGGCAGGGCGTCGCGTTTCAGCTCGATGACGACTCGCGTGTTCTCATCCGACTCGTCGCGGATGGCGGTGATGTCGGTCAGCACCTTGTCGTTCACGAGTCCCGCGATCCGCTCCACGAGAGTGGCGCGGTTCACGTTGTAGGGAATTTCCGTGATCACGATCTGCTCGCGGTTGCCCTTCAGCTCCTCGACCCCGGCCTTGCCGCGCACCTTCATGCTGCCGCGGCCGGTCTCAATGTATTGCTTCACGCCGGCGATCCCGCAGATCGCGCAACCGGTCGGAAAATCCGGGCCCTTCACATACTTCATCAGGCCCTCGGACGTGATGTCCGGATCGTCGATCTGGGCGCAGATTCCGTCGATGACTTCGCCCAGGTTGTGCGGCGGCATGTTTGTCGCCATGCCGACGGCGATACCGGTGCCGCCATTGACGAGCATGTTGGGGAAGGCCGCCGGAAACACAGTTGGTTCCGTTAGGCGCTCGTCGTAGTTCGGGACAAAGTCGACCGTGTCCTTGTCCATGTCGGTCATGAGCGCGGCGCCGAGGTGGGTCATGCGCGCCTCGGTGTATCGCATGGCTGCGGGCGGGTCGCCTTCGACCGAACCGAAGTTACCCTGGCCTTCAACCAGGATTTCGCGCATCGCCCACGGCTGCGCCATGTGGACGAGGGTCGGGTAAATCACGGCCTCGCCATGCGGGTGATAGTTACCGCTCGTGTCACCGCAAATCTTCGCGCACTTGTAGGGTTTGCGGCCGGGATAAAGCGAGAGCTGCTGCATCGCATAGAGGATGCGGCGCTGCGAAGGCTTTAATCCGTCCCGCGCGTCCGGAAGCGCGCGCGAGATGATGACCGACATCGAGTAATCGAGGAACGACCTCGAGACCTCTTCGGCGACGTTGATGGGTTCTACTTTTTCGTTGGCGTTATACACGATGGGAAATGACTAATGACGAATTGAGAATGACGAAGGAATGACTAATGGGCAGCGTGGTTCGCATATTTGCTCCGGTATATTTTGCTGAAGATAAGGTGCAGCTCGCGCGCTTCGCGCCAGAGTTGGCGGGCCGCAGTTTTCAAATCAGGAACGGCCCTCACAACCATTCTTAAAAAGTGCTTTGTTTCTCGCGCTTCTTTGCGGCAGGTGCCGATTCGGAGGAAAAATTCTTTGCGCGAAACGGCATCGTCGGCTTCGCAATAGTTTGCTCCGATGCTCGTCCCGCAACCGACCAGTTGATCGATCAACCGGTTTGTCACGGGGCCTTTCGGAATCGTTAGCGCGAAATCAATCACAGACTCACCAAACCGCGCAGTCCGCTCCTCGAGATCATATTTCGGAGTGTCACCCGGTTCTTCACGAATGAAATGTCTCCCTCTCCCCAAAAAGCGATCTCGCGGGCGTCCCTTTCGTCCTTCGCGTCATTCGAACTTCCTTCATCATTCGACATTCGAAATTCGTCATTCCTCACACATCCAGGTTGCGGACATTGAGAGCGTTATCCTCAATGTATTGGCGGCGCGGTTCGACGACGTCGCCCATCAGCTTGGAAAACATCTGGTCGGCTTCGACCGCGTTGTCATCGTTCAGATCAACCTTCAAGAGCTTGCGCCGCTCCGGGTCCATCGTGGTGCTGAAGAGTTCTTTCGCGTTCATTTCACCGAGACCTTTGAAGCGCTTGATCTGCACTCCGCGACGTCCGATTTCCATGATCTTCTCCAGGATCTCGGGGATAGAGAAGAGCGGATGGGCCGTCGCCTTTTCACCGTCGCCCTCGATCAGTTCGAAGATCGGCTTATCCGCGGCGGCGTAGTGATCCACCTTCAAGCCTTTGCGGCCCAGCTCGCCGATTAGCTTTTGAATGCTGGCCGCTTCGTGCAGCTCGATGAGCTTGCCGCGGCGCCGATTGCCGTTGGTTTTCGCTGCCGGCCCATTCGTTAGGGGAAGGAGTTCCTGGCCGACTTCAACCTCGAAGAGACTGAGATCGAGATTGGCCTCGTGAAATTGCCGAACCGAACGCTCGTCGTGAAAATAATGGACCGACTCCTCATTGCCGTCCCGCATTTTCACCAGGTAAATCGGGAGCTTGTCCGTTTTCGCATCGCGATGACCGAGGAAATCCTCAAAATCGCCACCGTGCCGTCGCACCGACTCGCTCAGCTTGGCCAGTCGCTCCAGTTGATCGAGCATGTCCTTGAGCTGCGCGGTCGTGAGCTCCTTGTTGTCGGCCAGATTCTTGAGCCGGACGTCTTCCGCGCCTAACGAAATTAAAATCCGATTCAACTGCACGTCGTCGTCGACGTATTCCTCGCGTTTCTTGCGCTTGATTTGGTAGAGCGGCGGCTGCGCGATGTAGATCTTGCCGGCGCGAACCAGCTCGGTCATTTGCCGGTAGAAGAAGGTCAGGAGTAGAACGCGAATATGCGAGCCGTCCACGTCGGCATCGGTCATGATGATGATGCGACCGTAGCGCAGCTTGGTGATGTCGAAGGTCCCCTCCTCTTTCGTGGTCGCTTCTTCCTTCGGCTTGCCGATGCCGGTTCCGATCGCGGTGATCATCGACTGGATTTCGGTGTTCTTAAGCGCCTGATCGAGGCGCGCTTTCTCGACATTGATCAGCTTGCCGCGGATCGGCAGGATGGCCTGGTAACGCCGGTCGCGGCCCTGCTTGGCGGAGCCACCGGCCGAATCGCCCTCGACGATGTAGAGCTCGGTTAATTCCGGATCGCGCTCGGAGCAATCGGCCAGCTTTCCGGGCAGACCGCCGCCGGTGAGCGCGCCTTTGCGGATCGTCTCACGCGCTTTGCGAGCCGCTTCACGGGCGCGGGCCGCAGTCAGAACCTTGTCGAAAATCTTCTTCGCCACCGGCGGGTTGGAATCGAAGTAAGTCATCAACCCGTCATAAACGACGGAGTTCACGACGCCGTCGATCTCGGTGTTGACCAGCTTCACTTTGGTCTGCGATTCAAAGCGCGGGTTCGGCAGCTTGATGCTGAGGACGCAGACGAGGCCTTCGCGCACGTCGTCGCCGGAGATCGCCGGATCCTTCTCTTTCACCAGGCTGTTGGCCTTGGCGTATTGATTGACTGCTTTCGTTAGGGCAGTGCGGAATCCGGTCAGGTGGGTGCCTCCATCCGGATTCGGGATCGAGTTGGCGAAGGGCAAAATCTGGTCGGTATAGCTGTCATTGTACTGCAGCACGACATCGACGAAGACCTCATCGCGCTGGCGCGAAATCACAACCGGCTTGGGATGAATCACGTTCTTGTTTTCACCCAGCTGCTTCACGAATTCCTCGATCCCATGTTTGTAGAAAAACGTCTCTTTCCTGATCGGCTCGGTCCGCTCGTCCTGGAGGTTGATTTCAAGACCGGGGTTGAGGAACGCCAGCTCACGCAGACGACTGGCGAGACGCTCAAACTTGAACTCAACCGTGATGGTGAAAATCGTCGGGTCAGGCAGGAATGTGATCAGCGTGCCGGTCGTTTTCTTGCTCTTAAGCTCGCCGATGACACTCAGCTTTTCGGTCGTCTTCCCGCGCTCGAAGGCCATGTGGTAAACCTTGGCGTCACGCGAGACCTCCACTTTGAACCAATCGGAAAGCGCGTTGACGCACTTCGCGCCGACGCCGTGCAGACCGCCGGAATATTTGTAAGCGCCCTGCCCGAATTTTCCGCCCGCGTGCAGATTCGTCAGCACCAGTTCGACGGCCGGCATCTTGAACTTCGGATGCATGTCGACCGGAATGCCGCGGCCATTGTCGCGAATCGAGACCGAGCCGTCGACATGGACCGAGACGTCGATCTTTGAGCAATAGCCGGCGAGATGTTCGTCAATCGAGTTATCGAGCACCTCGAAAACGCAATGGTGCAAGCCGCGTTCGTCCGGGTCGCCGATATACATGCCCGGGCGTTTCCGGACCGCCTCCAGACCCTCGAGTTTATCGATCTGGGCGGCGTCGTATTTTTGAGTTTCGCTGATGCCGGCAGGGCGCTCGGCTGGTGAACTGAAAACTTCGGTTTCTTCGTTGGTTTGGAGCATAGAAACGCGGGTCGCCCGCGAGGCCGGAAACATAGGCGGAAAAGGGCTCCGGACAACTATTTATCTGGTATAAACTGAAGCCGCCAAAACCCCACATCTTGCGGACGTGGACCCGATCAGCCACCGAATATTGTGGTTGGGGGGAAACCTCGACACTCCGAGTGAAAACATCGGCAAAATCGCGTCTCGAACTCAAAAAATAAAGCCGTCATCTCCCGTGGTCTGGGCCGCTTTGGATGAGTTTGAACGCGTCTTCCGCGTTCCTCTGCGCTCTCTGCGATTAGTTTCCTTCCCGCATCAGCACCGGCGACGCAGGGAGCTTATCGAGCACGATATTGTGCTCACCATCGTAGCGCCCAAAGGCCAGGACACCCGTTGGGCATTGCTGAACGCAGGCAGAGCAGCGGACACATTCCGGGTCCTCCATCGGCAGCCCTTTGTTGGCGAAGTTCATGACGTCGATCCCCTGGTGGCAGACCGAGGTGCAGACGTTGCAGGAAATGCATTTGTGTTTGTCGGGGAAAATCCGGTAACGCGAGAAGCGGGTGTAGATGTGCATGAGGGCCGCGAGCGGGCAGGCAAAGCGGCACCAGACCCGACCGCTAAACCAAAAGTAAAGTCCGACGCCAAGGATGCCGGCCATAAAAATATCGACACTCCAGCCGTAGCTGAGGAACGGGATGCCCTCGAAAAGTTTGTGATACCAAGCCGTCGCCCACGACCCCTCGCCCAGCGCCCAGCCGGCGATGCGCAATCCGAGAATGACGAGCGAAAATAGGAGCGCCGCCTGCCCGACCATGTTGAGCCGATTCCAGAAGGGGCCATGCGGCATCTTCGTGCGATAAGAATCTCCCATCGTCTCGGCCAGCGCGCCGCAGGAGCAGATCCAGCCGCAATAAGCGCCCTTGCCCCAGCGAAAGATGATGAGCGGAATGATGACGAAGGTTTGGACAAAACTGATCCCGAGCCAGAGCCACATCGGGTGCTCGGTGAAAACGTTGTAAACGTTGAGCGGGAACGCAAGGATGAAGCCGTAGGCCCGCCAGTAAGCGCGCTCGTGGCCTAACGAGCCGTCGTAGGTTTCAAACAACTGATCCGCCAGCCAGCGCATGGGACGGTCGGGCTCGAAGAAACCATTGTGCCCCATCCACGGCAGGATGATTTCCGGGAGGATGAAAAGCGGAATCCACTGCGCGCAGATGAGTACGATCGTCTGCCATTTCACATAGGGCGTGCGCCGGCGCCGCATCCGCTTGATCCCGAAAACCAGCACACAGGTGCAGTAGGCGAGCGTGTAATAAAACGAGGGATTCCCGAACCCGCGCTTGAGCGTGTAAAGCACACTGGTCTCGCGGCTCGACCATTCCGCGATCTTGCCCCCGGCAGCGTCGATCGCTTTCGGGACGTTGTAGGGAAACGCCTGAGCCTGGCTGGCCCAGCGCTGGACCGGAAACTCATGCGGATGGTTACTCTTCCAGTGATAGAGCACGACGCAGAAGAGCAGGAAAGCGATGCAGCTGATCCAGGTGATCGGCCGCCAGTCGCCGCTCACGTGCAGGCCGCTGCGCCGAAAAAAATCGAGCGGCGCTTCCCGCCCGATCATGGAGAAGACGTTGTCGTTAGGCAAAACCACCTCCGTGCCGTCTTCTCTTTTTAGCGTCACCTTGTCCGGCTCGATCCGGCTCACCGTAGTCGCCATCGCCATCGTGACCGATCCGGGCGGCGCATCTTTCACCAGCGCGCGCGAGAAAGCAGTCGTGACCCGTTCCGAGCTCGGACATTCCACCTGCACGTCAGCCTTCGGATCGTGCTCGAGCATTGTGAGCTTCTCGACATTCTCCGGCTTGGGTCGCGCGAACTCCGGTTTGCGATAACTGACCGTGACCCGCGCGCCCGAGCCGGCCAGCGCGATGGCCGATTCCAGCGCGCTATCGCCGCCGCCCACCACGAGGACATCTTTCCCGCTAAAATCCTTCGGGTCGTAAAGCCGATTGAAAACCTTGCCGAGATCTTCGCCCGGGCATCCGAGCTTGCGATGATTCCCGCTCCGCCCGATCGCCACGATGACGCGACGCGCGCGCGTCCTCGTCTTTTCCTCGTCGCCGTGATGCAGGACGAACTCGCCCCCGCTAGCCTCGAGCCGCTCGATCCGCGCCTCGGTTAACTCGATCCCGGCCGCCTTCCGCTGCGCTTCCATTTCCTCGAGCAGCGGCTCCTTCACTTTCTCGGTAAATTGAAGCCCGCCCTCGAGCTCGAGATCGGTAGGATAAGTGTAGATCGGTTTTGCCTTGGGAAAATTGACGACGGTCGAAAACGGCTGCGTCGCCTCGAAGATCTTGAAGTTTAATCGTGCCCTCTGCGCCTCGATCGCCGCCGAAACCCCCGACACGCCCCCGCCGATAATGGCAAGGTCGAGCCCTTCATCCTTCATCCTTCCGCCTCCATCCCTCCTGAAGTCCGGCTCGGCCAAGATCGCCCGCACTGCTTCCGCGCCGGTCTTGGAAGAAAACTTCAGCAGCGGAATCCCCGTGAGATCGCCCACGATCCGCACCCCGGGGATATTGGTCACGCCGAGCTCACCCGACTCAGGCAATTTCTCGACCAGGCCGGCTGGCCAGCGGGTGTGCAGCCAGTGCATATAGCGTTTGATCGGGTTGGACATGTAAGGCGCGGACGGGCGCAGTTTTACCGAGAAAGGAGCGTGCGGGAAGCGCATTTATTCCCGCTCCCGCGACAACCGCGTCGCGGTTCATCGGCGAATCGAGGGCGTGAGCGCTCCGCATTATAAAAGGCGGCTTCCGATCGGGGCCGAGGTGATGGCGCCGGGCCGGACGCACTTCCGAGTCTGGGCGCCAAAGGCGCGCCAAGTCGAGCTCGCGATCGAAGCCAGCGCCGAGCCCGTAGCAGATCGGCGTCTGCAAATGCTCGCGGCAGAAGGGGGCGGATATTTTTTCGGCGCGGCGGAGGCTGGTGCGGGAACCCTTTACCGTTTTCGCGTTGATGAGAGCGAACATTTCCATCCCGACCCGGCCTCGCGCTACCAGCCCGACGGGCCGCACCGCTCTTCCTGCGTCGTCGATCGCCGCGCCTTCGGCTGGACCGACCAGAAATGGCGGGGCGCGAATTTGAAGGGACAAATCCTCTACGAAATGCACATCGGCACTTTCACGCCGGAGGGAACCTGGGCCGCGGCGGCGAAGGAATTGCCGGAATTGGCGAAGATCGGAATCAGCGCGGTCGAAATGATGCCGATCGGAGATTTCGCGGGCGAATTCGGCTGGGGCTACGATGGCGTCGATCTCTTTGCGCCCTGCCGGCTCTACGGCGAACCGGATGACCTGCGCGGATTATCAACACCGCCCACTCGTTAGGGATGAGCGTCATCCTCGATGTCGTTTACAATCACCTCGGGCCGGAGGGGAACTATCTCGGCGGTATTTTCCAACGATTACACGACCGACCGCTACAAAACCGATTGGGGCGCGGCGCTAAATTTCGACGGCCCAAACTCCGGGCCAGTGCGCGAGTTTTTCGTCAGCAACGCGCGCTACTGGATCGAGGAATTCCATTTCGACGGCTTCCGGTTCGATGCCACCCAGAGCATTTTCGATGAATCGGAGGAGCATATTCTGGCCGAGATCGCGCGCGAGGCGCGGCGCGGCCGGCGCGCGCTCGGTCTTTTTTGTAGCCGAAAACGAGCCGCAGGAAACCCGGCTGATCCGGTCGCCCAAGGAAGGCGGCTACGGCCTGGACGGACTGTGGAACGACGACTTGCATCACAGTGTCTTCGTGGCCCTAACCGGCCGCAACTCCGCCTATTACATGGACTACCGGGGCACGCCACAGGAGTTCATCTCCGCGGTCAAGCACGGCTATCTTTACCAGGGGCAGCGTTACCGCTGGCAGAAACAGCCGCGCGGCACCTCGGCCCGCGGCCTCGCTCCGGAGGCTTTTGTGGGATTCATGGAGAACCACGACCAGGTCGCCAACTCCGGCACCGGCGCCCGGGTGCGCCTCATGACTTCTCCCGGCCGCCACCGCGCCCTCCTCGCCCTCATCCTCCTCGCGCCCTGGACGCCCATGCTTTTCCAGGGACAGGAATTTGGCGCCACCACGCCCTTCCTCTACTTCGCCGACCTGTCGGAAGACTTGCGCGAGCAAGTGCAGATGGGCCGGCTCAAGTCCTCAAGCAATTCCCGGAACTGGCCACGCCCAAAATCCAGGCCCGTATCGCGGACCCGAGCGACCCGGATACCTTCGAACGCAGCAAACTCGATTTCGCCGAGCGCGCCCGGCATCCGGAGATCAGCGCGCTTGTCCGCGACCTCATTCGCCTGCGGCGAATGGATGTAAATTTTTCATCTCAGGAGCGCGGGACCGTTGACGGCGCGGTCCTCGGAACGCACTCTTTCGTCTTGCGCTACTTCAATTCCTTAGGCGACGACCGCCTCCTTCTGCTCAATCTCGGCCCGGCCCAATCCCTCGAAGTGGTGCCCGAGCCGCTCCTCGCCCCGCCCACCCCCGGCCGCTGGAAATTGCTCTGGTCGAGCGAAGCGCCCGAGTATGGCGGTCCCGGCGCCGTGGCTCCGGAATCAAAAAAGGGCTGGACGCTACCGGCCGAATCTGCGTTGATCCTCCGGCCGGCCGGCAACGCCTGATCCTCCCATGAGTGTCGACCTTCTCACAGAAATCCCCGCTTCCCGTGTCATGCCAAGGTTCCAGGAGGAGCCGGCCCGCGAAAGCCTCCTCACCCGGGAATGGCTCGTGACCAACGGTCTCGGCGGCTTTGCCTCCGGCACCATCTCCGGCGCGGTCACACGCCGGTATCACGGATTGCTCGTGGCGGCGCTCCCCGCGCCCTGCGGTCGCACCGTCATGTGGAGCCATCTCTCTGAGGTTCTTCGCTTCGGTCCGGACGACATCGTCTCCCTCACCGCGGAGGAACGCTCGGGCGGGCAGCTCGACCTCCACGGCGCGGATTACTTTAAGGAGTTTCGGCTCGAGCAAGGCTTGCCGATCTGGCTCTACGAAGTCCGCGGCCTGATGATCGAGAAGCGCATCATCATGCCCGACCGGCAAAACACCGTGCTCGTCAGTTATCAGGTGAGCGGTTCGGGAAAACGTCCGCGGCTGGAGTTGCGGCCGGCCTTCAATTTCCGGCATTACGAAGACCGGGTCGATCGCCTGCCGGCTGAGCTCTATGAGATGCGGGCGAAGGAGGGCCGTTACGAAGTGGTCGATCCCAAGCGAAAATTCCCGCCGCTTCATCTCCGGCTCTCCGATTGCGACTGCGATTTCGTGGCCGAGCCGCGCAAGATTCAGGAGATCGTCTACCGGACGGAACTCGACCGGGGCTACGATTACGAAGGCGAACTCTGGAGCCCGGGAGTGTTCCGCGTCGACCTCGAGAAAAGCGCCGCCGCCACGCTCATCGGCTCGACGGAAGAGTGGACTGTCCTCGACCTCATGCATCCGGGCGATGCGCACATGGCCGAATGCACCCGCCGCAAACGCCTGCTCGAACTCGGACACGTCTCCGCGACCGACGACGTCGCAGCCGAGCTGATCCTGGCGGCCGACCAGTTTGTTATCACCCCGGCCGGGCGCATGGAAGAAGCAGCGCGGGCGCACGCCGCGGGCGACGAAGTGCGCACGGTCATCGCGGGCTATCACTGGTTTACCGACTGGGGCCGCGACACCATGATCAGCCTGGAAGGCCTAACGATCACCACGGGCCGCACGCTCGAGGCGGGATACATCCTGCGCACTTTTGCCCGATACGTCCGTGACGGTCTTATCCCAAACATGTTTCCCGACGGGGAAAACGCCGGTCTCTACCACACCGCCGACGCGACCCTTTGGTTTTTCCACGCGCTCGGGCGCTACCTCGAGGCGACAAACGACCGCGCCACCCTCGAGGCCCTCCTCCCCACGTTAGGCGGGATCATCGACCGCCATTTGGCCGGGACCAGTTTCAACATTCACGTAGACCACGAGGACGGCCTCCTCTGCCAGGGGAAGGAAGGTTATCAACTCACCTGGATGGACGCGAAAATGGGCGACTGGGTGGTGACCCCGCGCCGCGGAAAAGCGGTCGAGATCAACGCCCTCTGGTTTAACGCCCTGCAACTCTTTGCCGGCTGGCTTCGCGCGATGGGCAAGGACGAAACGGCGGCTCGTTATGCGGAGCATGCGCGGCGCGCCCAGCGTTCCTTTAACGAGCGCTTCTGGAATTGCAAAACGGGCTGTCTCTACGATGTCATCGACGGACCGGCCGGGCCTGACGATGATTCCATCCGGCCAAACCAGGTCTTCGCCATCTCGCTCGACCACCCCGTGCTGCAACGCGATCGCTGGGCCTCTGTCCTCGCAATGGTGGAGAAGGAGCTGCTCACGCCGGTCGGGCTGCGTTCCCTTTCCCCTCACAACGCCGAGTACAAAAAAACTTATCACGGCGATCTCAAGACACGCGACGCGGCGTATCACCAGGGCACGGTCTGGGCCTGGCTGATCGGGCCCTTCATCGACGCCTGGCTGAAACTTCGCCCTAACGAACTAGAAAAGGCGCGAAGTTTTCTCGGCGCTTTCCCCGCGCACCTGAATGAATCCGGACTCGGCACGATCAGCGAAGTGTTCGACGCCGAGGCGCCCCACGCCCCGCGCGGTTGCATCGCCCAGGCCTGGAGCGTGGCCGAAGTCCTGCGCTGCTGGGTGAAGACGGAAACGCGCCCGCGGCGGTAGGGTGCGCTCGCAGACCGGGCGGGCTGC